>JAAYZH010000213.1 GCA_012514965.1 Clostridiaceae bacterium
AAAAATCACGTTTATCGGAGCACCCACGCCCAAGCCCACTCCCAAGCCCAAGCCCAAGCCCAAGCCCAAGCCCAAGCCCAAGCCCACGCCCTAGCGGAAGCGGAAAGAAACATCTTCCGTCTGAATGATGTTATCGGTGAATCGACCCTGCACGTCGCGATACAGACTGGTCATGCGGCGTGCAAATTGTTGCGCGCTGAAAGTCGTGGCATGGCCCAGGGCTGCCGCGCTCAGGCGATCGCGCAGTTCGTCGGAAGCGGCCAGTTGCTCGATTGATGCTGCAAACTCAGCTTCACTGTCGTACATGTATCCGTTTTTGCCCTCGACAATGACAAGGTCAAGGCAAGGGTCGCGACGAGCGAGTACAGGCAGGCCGGCGGCCATGGACTCGATGTATGTGAGTCCTTGCGTCTCGCTGCGGGAAGCGCTGACGAAGACATTGCCAAGCTGATAGTAGAGTCCGATGTTGTCCCAGGGCCTGGCGCCTGCGAAGATGACTTGCTCGCCGACTCCCAGCGTCACGCTCAATTCTTTGTACTCTTCGAGCTCGGGGCCGTTGCCAATGAAGAGCAAACGCCATTGATCATGTTTCCGTAACAGCGGTGCAGTGAAAAGAATGACTTCAGCAAGGTTCTTTTCCTCAGAGACACGCCCGATGTTTAGAAGGACGAAGTTGTCTTCTGCAATGCCTACTTCACTGCGGGCCTGACGGACTTCGGATACGGAATAGTTTTCGGGGTTGAAACGATCGATCTCGATACCGGTAGGGAGTACATGTATGGGTCTGTCCACGCCATAGTCCAGCAAAAGTTTCTCTACTTTCTCGGTAGGCACGATGACATCGTTAGCGGAATTGCAGAACAGGCGGCTCATGAGGCGGGTAGCGGAACGGGCTACCGTGTCCAGCGATCCGAATTTCACGATAAAGTGCGTGTATTCCTCGTAGATGGTGTGGTAGGTGTGCACATGCGGAATCCCGAAGTTGTGGGCCAGGCTGCGGCCAAAAATGCCCAGAGGAAACTCTGTGTGCGTGTGGATAATTTCCGGCTTGTGCTGGGCTGCCAGACTGGACAGACGATAGCTGTAGAAGGCGCCCAGGCGGCGCTCACTCACGAAAGGCAGGCTGCGGGTACGGTAGACATTATGCTCAGGCTTCGTGACCAGCGGGTCAGAAGTGGTGCAGACAAAGACTTCGTGTCCTTGCAATTCAAGATATTTCTTTAATAGATAAACGGAAGTCGATACTCCGTTGATTTGCGGATAGTAGGTGTCGGTGAATAAACCGATACGCATAGTGCCCCCCTCGGCAAGACAGAAAACTTAGGCATGGAGTCGGCAGCGGTTCATAATGCGCTCCAGTTCCGCCCAGTGCGTTTCCATCTCTTGGACCAGCTTGAGCTGGGTCCGGCTTCTCTCTAGATTATGCTCGGGTCGAGTTTCATCTATTCTGAAGTATACATCACCCTCGAGATAATCTGTGAGGAAGCGCATACCTACTTCCAGGGTCATAAGTTTCGCTCCCCAGATCAACGACTGTTCTTCGGCCGGTGACAGCAAGTCGGCCAAAACCTCCATGTAGCCTTCGGTGTAAGCCGAGAATAATTCCAGAGATAGTTGCACCTTGCTCAGATCCGGCTCGTCTTCGAGTGCGGTCGAGGCGCCGAAGCGGATCGAATCGCCGAAGTCATAGGCCATGAGACCGGGCATCACAGTATCGAGGTCAATGACACAGACACCGTCGCCTGTTTCTGCGTCGAGCAGGACATTGTTGAGCTTCGTGTCATTGTGTGTGACCCGCACCGGCAATTCGCCGCGCTGTTGGCGCAGCAGCAGGTAGTGGCAATCCTTCTCACGTTCGAGAATAAATTCGATTTCGCGGCGGCAGCCGGCGGCGCGGCCGAGTTTGTCCTCCTGCACGGCTTTGACAAAGCGGCCAAAACGCACGGGAGTATTATGGAAATTCTCTATTGTTTCGTGTAAGGTCTCTGCCGGGAAATCGACCAGACGGCGATTGAAGAGCGCAAATGTTTTCGCGACAGTGTAGAAGTCACCTGGTTCGTTGATCAGCTGCAGGGACAGCGCGTCATCGATGAAATGATAGGCTCTCCAGTACTCCCCTTCTGTGTCGACAGCATAGGGCTTCCCTTCAGCAGCTGTACAGAAATGCAAGGTTTCGCGGTAGGGATCGCCGCCGTCATGCAGGATCTTGTCGTGCAAAAATCTCGTGACACGCGTCGAGTTATCCATCACCAGGTCCGGTCTCGGAAAGGCATGACGGTTAAAACGCTGGACAATGTACTTGCGCAGCGTTGCGTCTTCTTCCTTCATGGTCAGTAAATACGTGCTGTTGATGTGTCCGTCGCCAAAGTGATCCTTTACCGCGAAAATGTCTCCGGGAAAACGGAACGCAGCGGCAATGTCTACCATATTCTTCCAGTCGGCCATATTCATCCTCATGAGTCCTGTTTTGTCCAACACTTTACCACATTTTTGTACATGTTGGGAATGGTGACAATAACGAAAAAATGCCGGATCGTTCCGATCTCGCGGCGCAGTTTGGCTTGACTTTGGCCAAAACCTCCTGCAAATCGAGAGGAAAATTGCCACGAACACCCTCAGATCCAGTATAATAATGATAACTAGTGCAATCCTCGAAGCTCTTGCGGAGGTCCTTATGCCAGTTCTCACGATTACACATCAGCGCGGCGCTCTGGGTGAAGAAATCGCCCGCCGACTCTCCTTGAAACTGGGAATCCCCATTATTCATCGTGACGAAGCCATGGAACAGTTTCTCAGTGATGTTGTTTCACCCAATGACTTGCTCCTCCTGAGCGAAAGCCCCCGCCACTTTCTCAAAGAAGCCAAGGACGGTGTAAGTTTTCGCGATCTGCTCACCTCCCGCCTGGCAGCCTACGCCGACAAGCAGAATGCCGTCATGCTGGGCTTCTCCGCTCATCTCCTCCTGGCGAATCACCCGCACGCCATTCACCTGAACGTCACAGCCCCCTTCGATGTTCGTGTCGAACGTTTCCGGATTCGCAAAGGCCAAAACGCCGAGCAAGTCCGCGAAAAGCTCCTGTCTTCAGATCGCAAATCCCGGCGCTACGCAACCATCTTGTATGGAGCCGAAGAACAGGATCCCTTTCTCTATCACTTGACCGTCAACACCGGCAAAGTCAGCGTCGACGCAGCCGTCAGCATGGCCGCGGGCGTGTATAAGGACCAGATGGCCCGTGAGTTTCTATTCAATTCCGAGGACGAGGATCTGCGGGTCCGCAAGCGTGAAGAAGAAAGTACGAGAATGAAAAACGTTTCGGAAATTTCCTTTGCTAGAGTTCTGGACATGTATCAGCTGCGCTGGATTTATGAGCCGAAAACTTTCCCGCTCGAGTGGGACAGCGACGGGAATGTCACCTTGGGCTTTTCACCCGACTTCTACTTACCGGACTACAATCTTTATCTGGAACTGACTGTGATGAACCCCAAGTACGCTTCCAACAAACATAAGAAGGCCCGGCTGCTGGGTGAGCTGTATCCCGGTACGAACGTCCAGGTCGTGTACAGGCGTGACTTTGACCACTTATTGCGCAGCCTCTCGACTGCAGGAGAGAGCATCAGTGAGGCCTACGATGAAGCTCAGAGCAAGGGGAACAACAGGTCTGTACCGGAGGAGGAAGAAGAATGAGCTTGCGAATCCCAAACACCGAAGAGTATGACAAACAAATTCGCTATAGTGCTCAAGAGATTGACGCTCGACTTACTGAACTGGGCCGGACCATAGACCGCGACCACCCGAATGGTGTGGTGCTTCTGGTCTACTTGCGTGCGGCAGCGCTGTTTGGCGCGGACTTATTGCGTAAGATTACGGTGCCTGCTGACATTGATTACTTGGCTATCGGCCGCTTTCAAATGCAGAACGATGAGACTCCGCTGCTGTTCCTGCGCCAGGACCACACCGTCAGCGTCTACAAGAAAGACGTTTTACTATGCACTGACATTGTCCGCAGCGGTTTTACTATGCATTTTCTTCTGCAGCAGCTTGAGGCCAGGGAGCCCAGTTCTCTGGAGATTTGCGCAATCTTGCACAATCCATTGCAACAGCTGTTGCCGCTGCCCTTGGGGTACATAGGTTTCGAGACCGACTATAGCTCCCTCTGCGGCTATGGCATGGCCTACAAAAACGCGGGGCGTCAGTTTCCGGACATCGTCCAGCTGGTCCAGGAGAAGGATGATCTCGAAACTGCCTCAGAAGAATAAGTCCGCAGCATCGCCTTAGATTGTATAGGCCCTAAAAAAGGACAAAAAAAAAGGCTCCAGCGAACCCTTGATGATCTTTTACCTTTACTTTGCATTCCCTTTTTCAACGACTTCTTTTTGATTCTTCCACAAAACTTTTTGGCTTTTTCGACTATCCGAATCATTTCTTGTTTAGAGAGATGACGTTGGTTTTGCCTATTGTGCCTGGGTTTAGTCTTACGTTTGAATGGTTTTCTTCCAAAACTTAGGTTGAATTAGATTCGTACGATCGATTGTTGCCCTTGTCCAATTAGGTGGTCGAACTTTCAACTGTGCTTCCGTATTCTTTGCTGCAAATAAGTTTCTTGAAGTTTTTAAGCTTTGTGTGTGTCTTTTTGCTTTGTTAGAGCTTGCAGGTAGATTTCAGATATACAGCTGACTGTCGTTTCCGTGATTCTCATCTACGGTGGATTGCTTTCTAGGTATTTACCTTGTCTGGTATTCCCTGGAGCTTGATTTAATGATAGAGGGCTTTCGTTTATTTGTCAAT
>JAAYZH010000214.1 GCA_012514965.1 Clostridiaceae bacterium
ATGGCCTGGAGCATGTCCAGCGCCTCACCGCTTCTGACTTCGTCGACGACAATGCGGTCGGGACGCATACGCAGGGCGTTCACAACCAGCTCGCGTACGGCAATGCGGCCGCGGCCCTCGATATTCGCCGGGCGGCTCTCTAAGGTGACGACGTGGTCCTGCTGCAACTGCAATTCGGCAGCGTCCTCAATGGTTACGATTCGTTCCGTGTGCGGGATGAAGGCCGACAGCACGTTCAGGAGGGTGGTCTTACCGGAACCGGTACCGCCGGAGACCAGGACATTCATGCGTCCTTCGACGGAAGCCCGCAGGAAAGTCACCATGTCATAGCTCAAGGTGCCAAAAGCGATCAAGTCATTGCGTGTGAAAGGATCTGCCGCGAACTTACGAATGGTGATGGTCGGCCCCTGCAAGGCCAAAGGCGGAATAATAATATTGACACGCGAACCGTCCGGCAGGCGGGCATCGACCATGGGCGAGGATTCGTCGACATGGCGGCCCAGCGGCGAGACGATTTTGTCAATGATGTGATAGATGTGGTTGACATCGCGGAAGTGGATGTCCGTGTGTTCGAGCTTACCTTTGCGCTCGATGTAGACCTGGTGGGTGCCGTTGACCATGACTTCCGTAATCGTGGGGTCCTTGAGCGCGTCCGTGATGGGTCCGTAGCCGTAGATCTCGTCCATCACCGCATAGGCCACCTTCTGGCGCTCCACCAGCGTCAGGTGCTCCTTGCGTTCGGCAAGCACTTCAGAAACAATCCCGAGAATCTGGTCCATTGTCTGGCGCCTGACCTGGGGATCGTCATTATCGGTCTGGATTTGCAGGTTATCGATCACGAGATTGAGACTCTGACCGGTGAGTTCGTCCATCTGCTGCAAGCGCTTGTCAGCAGGATCCATCGGCTTGCCCCCTGACGCCTCCTTGTGATTCCCCTTGTTGCCCGAAGCAAAATAATCCATTGCCATTGCTCTACCTGCTCTTCTAGTCAGCTAGCCGCGACTTGCGCGCAGCTGATCTTCTGCTGTTCCCCCCCTCTGCCCTTACGGCTTCTTGAGGTTAGGTGCCCGGCCGGATTCACTGAGGAATTTATAGGCCAAAGCCTGATAGTCACGAATCAGCCCGCGCTTCTGCGCATAGGACACCAGCGGCCGCCCCTCATTCTGCGAAAGCAGGAGGTTACGCGCGTCATCGCGCAAAGAGACATAAATCTCACGTTCCAGTGTACGGGAAACATCTCTGGCCTGAATGCTCTGATTCGCGTCCGAGCGGTTCAAGACCACGCGGACTTTGTCCTTCTGTACGCCAATGTTTTCGAAGACCATGAGGGCTGCCTTGCTGTTACGCAAAGAACTGATCTCAGGCGTCGTCACCAGGAGGACTTTGTCCGCCAGGCGCAGCGCTTTGAATATGCCTTCCTGCCCTTCCCGCTCGACGGCAATCAGGGGCTCGCAGTCGGCACCGCTACCGCATGGCGCGTGAACAACGCAGCTTCCGCAGAACAGCAGGCAGCCGGCAAGGTCTTCCTGGACTGGCTGATCACTTCTGATGAAGGCCAGACCTGGAGCGCCGACACGCTGAAATTCATCCCCGCTTATGCCGATGTCAAGGCTCCCGCCGGCGGCTTGTCCGAATCCGTCGCTGAGTACGTCACCGCTGGACAGACCGTACCGTGGGCGTATAACACCGTATTCCCGGCCGGCATCGACATTGACGGCGCAGCCTACATGCAGGAATACTACGCAGGCAGACTCACCTCCGCCGAACTCATCGAAGAGCTCACCCTCACCTGGCAGGATCTGGCCGGCTAACAAGCTGCCCTCCTACCCACGCTGCTCGACAATTGCAATTTGTCACTGCAGGCTCGGGGCCGCTTCGGCCCCGCCCGCAGTCACCTGACCGCCAAACCGGCTGGTGTCGGAATCTCTGGCACCAGCCGGTTTCTTTATACGAGACAGGATGTGACATTATGAATCCTAAAACCAAGAAAAACCTCGCATTTTTCCTCTTCATCCTGCCGGCCCTCTTTGCCTTCGTCAACGTCGTGCTGATTCCCTTCATTATGGGGATCGTGTACTCCCTGACGGATTGGGACGGCTTTGCCTTCCAAGGCTCGAACTTCATCGGACTGACGAACTACATCGAGGCCATCGGCGATAGCCGTTTCCTCGATGCCTTCCTCTTCTCCTTCAAGTACGCCATTTTTATGGTCATACTAGTCAACGTGATCGGCTTTGCCTTTGCCCTCATGGTGACGGCCAAAGTCCGCGGCCGCAACGTGCTCCGCTCCATCTACCTGATGCCGAACCTCATCGGCGGCCTGATTCTCGGCTTTATCTGGAAGTTCATCTTCAGCCGCATGCTCGTGCAGGTCGGCATGGTGACCGGACTGGAGTCGATCTTCTTCAACTGGCTCGATGAACCGACCAGCGCCCTTGCCGCCTTGATCATCGTCGGTGTCTGGCAGCAGGCCGGCTACGTCATGATCATCTACATCGCCGGTATTCAGGCGATCTCCTCGGATATGATGGAAGCCGCCGGAATCGACGGGGCCAATTCCCGTCAGCAGCTGTTCAAGATCACCATCCCCCTGATGATCCCTTCCTTTACGATCAATCTCTTCGTGACCATGTCCAACGCCATGAAGCAGTACGACACGAACGTGTCCCTCACCAATGGCGGACCGGGTCGCCGCACCGAGATGGTGGCCATGAATATTTATAACTCCGCCTTCCGCTATCGTGACTCAGCTGAAGCGCAGGCCAAAGCCATCCTCTTCTTCCTGGTCATCATGGTAATCACCTTAGGTCAAGTTGCCTTGACCAGAAGGAAGGAGGTCCAGCTATGACCGCCACGAATAGACAAGTGAAACATAAGAGTAAAATCAATCAGAGCAACAAAGGCCTGACCATCCTGGGCTGGCTCTTTTCCCTGGCCATCATCGGCCCCATCTACATCATGGTCATCAACTCCTTCAAGAGCCGTGAGCAGATCTTCACCGACCAGCTGGGCCTGCCGGAGGTCTGGAGCTTCCAGTATTACCAGGAAGCCGCCCAGAAGATGAACTACTTCAACTCTCTTAAGAACTCCCTCGTGGTCGTCGGCATCTCGGTCATCTTCATCGTAATCGTCGCCTCCATGGCCGCCTGGGCCATCGCCCGCCGCGGTACCAAGGGCGCGAACCTGCTCTACTTCATGTTCATCTCGACCATCCTGATCCCCTTCCAGTCCGTCATGCTGCCCCTGGTGCAGTACTTCACGAACTGGCGCATACCCTCCATCGGGTTCAACATGGTCGGCACACACTACGGATTGATCTTCTTCAACATCGGTTTTGGCCTGACCTTGTCGGTCTTCTTATATACCGGAGCGGTCAAAAACGTGCCCGTTTCCATGGAAGAAAGCGCCCGCATCGACGGTGCCGGCACCTTCCAGACCTTCTGGCGCATCGTCTTCCCGAACCTGGGTCCCATCACGGTCACAGTCGGTATTCTGAACGTCATCAGTTACTGGAACGACTACCTGCTGCCCTCCCTGGTCCTGACCCAGAATCCCAACCTCCGCACCATTCCGCTGTCGACCTTCTACTTCTTTGGTGAATTTAACATCCAATGGAACCTAGCCCTGGCCGGTCTCGTGATGACCATCATTCCTGTAATCCTGGTCTATATCGTGGCCCAGCGCTGGATCATCAGCGGCATCATGGCAGGGGCGGTGAAAGGCTAGAAAGAGGCTCAGAAATGGCAACAAGCAAACCTACGAAAACAGACACAACCGCAGCCCAGATCCATCCCTGGAAAATCATCGAGGCCGCCTGCGACCCTGATCGATCCGGGCAGTTTGCCTCGCTCTTCGCACTCGGCAATGGCTACCTCGGCCTGCGTGGAGCGCACGAGGACCTGCCTCTCCCCGAAGGACCGGCGAAAGACGGTATGCGCGGTACTTTCCTCAATGGCTTCTACGAGACCTCCCCTATCCTCTATGGCGAAAGTGCCTACGGCTTTGCCGACACCGCCGAAACCAT
>JAAYZH010000368.1 GCA_012514965.1 Clostridiaceae bacterium
CCCCCAACCCCCGGTACCGACCCCCGAAACCCGGGTAACGACCCCCAAACCCCGGGTAACGAACTCTAGGACCCGGCAGCGAAACGCAGGACCCCGCTCAAAAGCCAATAAGTTATTAAAAACCCAGAGATCCGACAAAATAACAGCAAATAAAAACCAAGACCTCACGAACCGACATCTGCCCGTCCCCCCCATCAGACCCAGCAGATCTACCCGAAAAACACGGAAAATACCTACGCCAAACGAGCATATCTACTATAATAGAAACAAAAATAGAAACAAATTACTGGGTTTCCCACACAAAGGAGTCAATATGACAGCAGAACAAGTAAATGATCAGCTCACAGCACCGGCAACGGATCGCTGGAATTTGGAAATACTGTACAAAGGACTGGATGATCCGCAATTCAAGGCGGATTATGCGAAGTTTCAAGACACAATGAACCGGGCCGAGGCTCATTTGCCACGCTTGATCGAGAGCAAAGAGCCGGAGGTCATCGTCGAGGGCATTGCGCTGCTCGAGGAGCTGGCCACACTCAGCGAGAAGCTGGGCGCCTATCCTTCGCTCCTCCAGTCAGCTGACACCCGCAACAGCGAATATGCTTCGGTACTCAATAAGCTCATGATGGATGCGACCCGGATGGAGGCTTATCAGGTGGTTTTCCTGCAGAAGGTCAGGGACATCGAGGACCTCGAGCAATTCAGTCGCGACCACAATCTCGAGCACTATCGTTTCGCGTTGCAGGAAGCGAAGAAGGATGCTTCCTTCAAGCTTGAGCGGCAGCTCGAAGAGCTGGCTGCCAAGCTGAATATCAGCGGCGGATCGGCTTGGTCACAGCTTCGCAGCTATCTGACCGCTACGCTCGAAGTGGACTGGGAAGGCAAGGCGACTACGTTGTCAGACATTCGCAATTTAGCCTACGAAGCTGATCGCGATGTCCGTCGCCGCGCTTATGAGGCTGAGCTTGCTTCGTACAGCAAGATCGACAGCTCTTTGGCCTTTGCCTTGAACTCGATTAAGTCGCAGGTTACGCTTTTGGCCAGGGAGAGAGGCTATACTTCGCCGCTGGATGAGGCCCTTCATGCTTCCCGCCTGGATCAGGCTACGTTGGACACGATGCTCGATGTGATGCAGAAGCACTTTCCGGACTTCAGACGTTATCTCAAGGCCAAAGCCAAGCTGGTGAACGGCAGCGACAAACTGCCTTGGTACGACCTCTTCGCGCCGGTCGGGAAGGTCGAGGATAAGTACACGATCGCCGAATCGCGTGATTATCTCCTGGATGTTTTCACGCCTTTGTCAGCTGATATTGCTGAAGTCATGCGCCGGGCCTACGATGAGCAGTGGATTGATTTCCTGCCTCGTCAGGGTAAAGTCGGTGGTGCGTTCTGCGCGAACCTGCCGTCCGTTAAGCAGAGCCGTGTTTTGACGAATTTCGATGGCAGCTACAATAGTCTGAGCACGCTTGCCCACGAACTGGGTCACGCCTATCATGGCTATTGCATTGAGGACCACGCACCGCTCAATCGCAACTACAGCATGCCGGTGGCTGAGACCGCATCGACTTTCAACGAGACACACCTGACTCTGCAGGCCGTCGCGAAGACGGAGGATCCGCAAGCGCGTCTGGCGGTGCTGGAGGGCTTCTTGTCGGGCACGACGCAAACAATTGTCGACATTTTTTCACGTTTCCTCTTTGAGAAGGAAGTTTTTGAGCGCTGCGAGAATGAATTCCTGAACAGCGCTGCTTTGCAGGAGATCATGCTGCGTGCCCAGGATGCTACTTACGGGGATGCTCTCGATGAGACCCTTCGTCACCCCTTCATGTGGGCTTGCAAGGGTCATTACTACTCACCGGGCCTAAGCTACTATAACTTCCCCTACGCTTTTGGAGCCTTGTTCTCCATGGGTCTGTACAATATGTATCGCGAAGAAGGACAGTCGTTCATGGACAAGTACGCGGATATGCTCCACACCACGACCATAGCATC
>JAAYZH010000215.1 GCA_012514965.1 Clostridiaceae bacterium
AATCACGCCCTAAACGGTCAACACTCAAAATAACCAGCTCATCACCCTCCTGCAAAGTCTTTATCATCTGCTGGTAACCTGGTCTTTCAAAGGTTTTCCCTGTCCAATGGTCGACAAAGATCATGTTTCTTTGCACACCATATTCCTCTAATTCGATCAGTTGTCTTGCTACATTCTGATCCGTGCTTGATACTCTGGCATAGCCATAAGTCTTCTGTTTCATGATTACCTCCATGAAAAATGAACCTTCCTGCTATGCCGAGAATACTTTGTTCCTGCTGATCACCCAGGAGACAAATTTCTACAAAAAATCACAGCGGCAGGTTTTCCATGCGGACAAGGTCGTATTCGGTTTTGCCGAGTCCTAATTTTTCCGCGTGCACGACACACTGGCGCCAATTTGTGCCACTATGAACTTTAGCAAAAATATCACCAGCAAGGTCACGGTTTTCATAAAGAATACTTCCTGGAATCGGTGTTTGTTCATTGGCAATCTCAGCGCAGGCAGTATCAATTGCCACCGGATCAGACGAACAAAACATTCCTACATCAGGAATAATGGCCAAATCGTTTTCAGAATGGCAGTCACAATACGGTGAAACTTCACGCAACATAGAAATGTGATAGTTAGGTCGACCTTGCACTACTGCGAGGCAGTATTCAGCCATTTTCGCGTTAAGAACATCATTCGAATTGTCACCTACAGGCGCTGTAGCATCTACCGGACAAACACCGATACATCTGCCGCACCCAACGCATTTTTCTGGGTCAATCCATGCTTTTTTACGTGGAAAAGATATCGCATCACTGCCGCAGGCTCGGTAACAGTTTGCACAGGATATACATAGATCTTCATCAACTTCAACTTGCCGCTGTTATGCATCTCCATTTTTCCTGCCCTGGATCCACAGCCCATGCCTAAGTTTTTGATTGCACCGCCGATTCCAGTCGATTCGTGGCACTTGAAATGATTCAAGGAGATGATAATGTCCGCGTCCATAACTGCACGTCCGATTTTGGCAAGGTTGACGTAGTCACCTTTGACAGCTACTTCTATCTCATCCGTTCCCTTCAGCCCATCGCCTATTACAACGTGGCAGCCTGTACTGGCGAAGCTAAAGCCATTTTCTGCAGCGCAGCTCAGGTGATCAAGAGCATTCTTGCGGCTGCCGGGGTAGAGTGTGTTGCAATCCACCAAAAACGGCCTGCCACCACGTTCTTTGACCATATCCGCCACTACTTTCGCGTAGTTCGGGCGCAGGAAGGCCATGTTTCCGAGCTCACCAAAATGCATTTTAATCGCAACATATTTCTTTTTGAAGTCGATGTCCACGAAATCAGAGTTTTCAAGCAGACGGCGCAACTTATCCGCAATATTCTCCTTGTAGCTGGTCCGATAGTCTGTCCAAAATACCTTTGCCATGTGAGCCTCCTGTACAGTTGTAGATTGACTTCTTGCTAAATAGCCGAAGCATAGACATCGGCTTTGCTGATTACTTATTACACATTTCGATCTCGCTATTAGACCGTGGCCAAAGCTTGGCTGAGGTCAGCGATGATGTCCTCTATATCTTCGATGCCAACTGACAAGCGAATAAGGTCGGGACTGACGCCAGCAGCCATCAATTCCTCATCCTGCATCTGGCGATGCGTTGTTGAGGCCGGGTGCAATACACAGGTTCTGATATCTGCCACGTGTGTAACCACTGCTGCCAGCTTGAGTGAATCCATGAATTGGATTGCCGCTTGTCTTCCTCCGGCGACGCCGAAAGCCAGGACTCCACAGGAACCATTCGGCAGATATTTCTGTGCCTTACGAAAATTTGAATCTTCAGGAAGATCACAGTATTTCACCCAGCTGACTTTCGGATGCGCTTGTAGGAATTCAGCGGCAGCTTTTGCGTTTGCGCAATGCCTCTGCATACGCAAATGCAGGGTTTCGAGCCCTAAATTGAGTAAGAATGAATTATGTGGCGAGGGTACCGAACCTAGGTCGCGCATTAGGGTGGTCGTGACTTTGCCTATATACGCAGCCTTGCCAAAGAGTTCGGTAAAAATGCTGCCATGATAGGTTTCATCTGGTGTAGTCAGGCCCGGGAAGCGCTCAGAGTGTGCCTGCCAATCGAAGTTGCCGCTGTCAACGATCGCGCCTCCTACAGATGTGGCGTGACCGTCCATGTACTTGGTGGTTGAATGAATTACGATGTCAGCTCCCCATTCAAAAGGGCGACAGTTGACAGGTGTGGCGAAGGTGTTGTCTATGATCAACGGAACACCATGTGAATGGGCTGCTTTGGCAAATTTCTCAATGTCCAATACACTCATAGCGGGATTAGCAATTGTCTCGCCAAAGACGCAGCGGGTTTCTGGCAGAAACGCGGCTTCCAGCTCAGTCTCATCGCAGTCAGGGTCAACAAATGTGCAGCGGATACCCATATCGGCCATTGTGTGGCTAATCAAGTTAAACGAACCGCCATAGATCGCTGAAGAGCTCACCACGTGGTCACCAGCCTTGCAGATGTTCATTATCGAATAGAATGTAGCTGCCTGCCCAGAAGACGTTAAAATGGCTGCTACGCCGCCTTCCAAGGCCGCAATCTTGGCTGCTACTGCGTCGTTGGTCGGATTCTGCAGCCTCGTGTAGAAGTACCCGGCCTCTTCCAGATCGAATAGTTTGCCCATCGCTTCGCTGGAGTCATACTTAAAAGTCGTGGACTGGTAAATTGGAAGCACTCTTGGCTCACCATTCTTTGGCTCCCAGCCAGCCTGGACACACTTCGTTCCATTGTGGTAATTCATTTATCTATTCCCCCTACTGCAAAATAATTAATGAGGTTGTACTTCCAGACGCTCAAGCTCCTCATACACTAGAACGTCATTTACTCTTTTTGACTCAAACAAGCTGACACTGTCGACTCTCATAATTGATGGCACTTCCAAGCTCGCTAAAACACTCTCCGCTCGGTGATTTTTAAACGGTCTAAATCGTCTTCCCAGCGTTATATGTGGAGTAAACGGCAGGTCTGGGCTGCAAAAGCCACGCCAACAAAGATTGTCGTTAAGCTGTTGATGCACCTGAACAAGCTCATTACTGACTCGAACACCCTGCCAGACAAGCATTCCTTCCGGTCTCATGAACCAGCCCGCCGCGTCAAACTCCAGGTCAAAGGGTTCGCAAGCCAGTTCTCTCATAGCTTGTCGAACATCTTGTTCGCGAGATGTGCCTCCGACATAAATCAGCGTGATGTGAAAATTCTCCGGTCGCGTCAAACGAACACGGCCAAATTGTTCCAGCATCAAGGAGTTCTTCTCTAGAACTTCTCTTACTTCATCGGTACAACGGATCGCTGTGAAAAGGCGTTTGTCATCTTGGGCCACGTGGATGTCTCCCTTCTTGTTTTTTCTATTTTACTATATCCAGTCCGGAGATTGATGAATACCAGAAACGATAAATAAATGACGTTTGATTCTCAATGGCTTGTAAGCATTGTGTACCGCAGGGATGGGGCCAGGAATTGACAGCGAACACTACTTGCATTCCTTCTCCAGATCTTTTATAATCCTCACGTTAAGGGCTCGTGGCTCAGCTGGGAGAGCGCCGCGTTCGCATCGCGGAGGTCGAGGGTTCGAACCCCTTCGGGTCCACCAAGAGAGGGGCTGTCTCAAATGAGACAGCCCCTTTTTGCTTACCAAACATCCATTATTGCCGCAGCTCAGTTTCGAATTTCACAAGCTCTCTTTTGGTGCGCACTCGTTAAAATAGATGTTGCGCAAATTTGACAGCCATTAATCATTGCGTCGGTTGCCACCAAATAAGATGCGCAGGCGGAGAACCTGAAGCAAAGTGGAAGCTGCAGAGGCGACATACGTCAGAGCTGCTGCACGCAGAACCTTCTTTGTTCCATTCAGTTCTTCAGCAGAAAGCACACCGTGCATTTCGAGTGCATTTATGGCTCGTTTTGAGGCGTTAAATTCAACTGGCAACGTAACCACTTGAAAGAAAAACACAATGAGAAACAGGAATACACCAATGTTAATCAAAGTCTGATTCCAGCTCATGAGAATCCCCAGGAAGATTATTGGCCAACTCAGGCGAGCTCCAATATTCGTAATGGGTACAAGAAAGCTTCGCAACTGCAGGGCCCAGTAATTCTGATTGTGCTGAATCGCGTGTCCACACTCATGCGCCGCCACGCCCACCGCAGCGATAGAAGTGCTGCGTCGGCTGCTATCCGAGAGATTGAGAGAACGATTTCGCGGATCGTAATGGTCAGTTAATTCTCCGGGCACACTGAGAATCTGTACGTCGCTGATCCCTTCTGTCCGCAAAATAAGCTTTGATGCTGCTTCGCCGGTGATACCTCTCTGATTAGCAATCTGTCCGTATTTATTGTAGACAGATTTCATGTAGGCAGAGGCTCCCAAAACAATCACGGCTCCGATGATCACCAAAATAAAAGTGGGATCAAAATAAGTAAAAGCAGTTGTGGGCATGTGTTTCCATCCTTTCTTGACCATTGTGAATGATCGAGTTTTCGCTTAGTCCAGGCTGCTGGGGCTGGCCTCCGTGGCATTATCTGTTCCAGTATCTGCAGGATCGCTCTCCGAGGTCTCGGAGCTTGGTCTCTCTAGGGTCTGTGTAGAGCTCTGCTCCGGATTCTGTGACTCAACAGCAGCCAGCTCAGGATCTCTACCTAACATAAGAACTGCTGACGGACTGTCTGCCGCAATCGTTGTTTCGTCAGGGAAGACGAACGCAGTGAATCCAAAACGGAAGAAATCTGATGATTC
>JAAYZH010000216.1 GCA_012514965.1 Clostridiaceae bacterium
GACCCTCTGTCGGTGCAGCCGCAGTCAATCCTTCAGCAAACCACGTTATGTTCGTTGAGAAGGTCTTTGCCAACGGCAGTATTCTGGTTTCCGAAGGCGGATGGAACTACACAGCCTTCCGCTATAACAAGCGTGTGATCTCCGCATCCACCGCAGCTCGTTACTTCTATATTCACTAATCAGGAATGCACTACGTAGTATTAGATCTCGAATGGAATATCCCGCGGCTCCGTCACAAAGTTTCTGCGGAGCTTTATAAGGAAATTCCCCAAGAAATCATCGAAATCGGCGCTGTCCGTCTCAAGCCCAGCTTGGAGGCCACAGGCCGATTTTCTGCTGACGTCAAACCCCGCTATTACACCGAATTAAATCGGCACGTGGAGATGGTCACCCAGCGTGAGAACGCCAGTCTGCAGAATGGCAACTCCTTTCCTCGTGCGGTCCGCCAATTCATGGACTGGTGCAGCTGCGACCAGGAAGAAGACTATCTGTTTTGCACCTGGAGCAACAGCGATTCCCAGCCCTGGCTGCAAAACCTCAAACATTACGACATCCGGCCAAAAAAGCAACCACTCTTTCTCGACGTCCAGAGACTGCATGGCCTGGCCTCCGGCGAACTGTCGACGCAGCGCAGTATCGCCTATGCCCTGGAATTCCTTGAATTGCCCTTGAACGAGCCCTTCCACCGGGCCGTGAACGATGCCTACTACACCGCGCAGATCTTTAAACGCGACGTAGAGCGCCTTCAGGCTCAATCCGCTCTGCCCAAAGAAGAAAAGGCTCTATTTCAGCAACTCCGCAAGTATGCTTATGACCCCGAACTATGCTATCGCCGGCGTCTTGATCTCGGCGAAGTAGACGATCCGGCCAAAATCGACAACATCATCCGCCAATATCCCTGGTTTTGCCCCGCCTGCGGGCAAGAGACCAGGCCCATTCACCCGTGGAAAAAAAGGCAGGGCGGTCTGCGCCAGCAAAACAAAGCCCTTTGCCCAGACCACGGAGAAATCCTCTTGCGTTGCCAAGCTTTTCGTGAACAGGCCGCCAAGCCTGATTCCCCCTGGCAGATCAAGGCCGATCTACACTTGCAAAGACCATTATAAGTTCAAGCAGTCATAGGTATTTTTAAAAGCAGCCCCGTCCGTGCAATGTGCATCCCGGGCGGGTCTGCTTTTTTGTGCGCAAATAGTTTTCGGAGGGGGGCCACGCCTGCGTTCTGATGGCAGATCAAGGCTGATGAAAGTAATTTTGTCCACCGCACCCCCGGATCTGGACAAAATTTGCGAAAGTGTGTGCCCGCGGCTTGGAATATCGAAAAATTTGTCCACCGCACCCCTGGATCGCATCGACCGGCCTGGTTTGGTAAGCTATGTGTAAGAAGGTTTGGCCCCAAAAGGCTAGACTAAATAACTAAACCTAATAAATGGTGGTCAATTTTTGGCCTCACCACGCATGTGCGCATAGCGCAAAGGAGACCCTATCATGTCCCAGACCAAACGCGTATTTCTAGTCGTCCTCGACAGTTTTGGCATCGGCGAACTCCTGGACGCCGCCCAATACGGCGACGAAGGCAGTAACACCTTCTTAGCCTGCCACAACACCGGCGTGCTCAAGCTGCCAAACCTCACCAGGCTCGGGCTGTACAACATTGACGGGGTCGATTTTGGCCTCCCCACAGAGAATCCCGCGGGCCTCTATGCCCGCCTGGCCGAACAGTCCGCCGGCAAAGACACGACCATCGGCCACTGGGAGCTTGCCGGGCTGATCTCTCCCACCCCCATGCCCACCTACCCGGACGGCTTTCCGCCCGCCATCCTCGAGCCCTTCGCGCAGCTCACCGGCCGCGGCATACTCTGCAACCGACCCTATTCCGGCACATCTGCGATCGCCGACTTTGGCGCCGAGCACATGGCGACCGGCGACCTGATCGTCTACACCTCCGCAGACAGCGTCTTCCAGCTGGCTGCCCACGAAGATATCGTCCCCATCGAACAGCAGTACGAGTACTGCCGGATCGCGCGGGACCTCCTGCAGGGCGAACACGCCGTCGGGCGCGTCATCGCCCGGCCCTTTGCCGGCGAGCCCGGAGACTTCTTCCGCACGCCCCGCCGCCACGACTTCTCGCTGTTGCCGCCTCGTCCTACTATTCTCGACGAGCTGGAGAGAGCCGGGCTCGAAACCGTCAGCATTGGTAAAATCTCCGACATCTTCGCCGGCCGGGGTATCAGCCGCAGCCTGCCTACCGTCAGCAACGAAGACGGCATGGACAAACTCCTCACCGTCGCGGGCGAAGAGTGGCAGGGGTTTTGCTTCACCAATCTGGTCGAATTCGACATGGTCTACGGGCACCGCAATGACGCCGTAGGCTACGCCGAAGCCCTCAACCGCTTCGACCTGCGTCTCGCCGAGCTGCTCCCCTTGCTGCGTCCCGATGACGTCCTGATGATC
>JAAYZH010000217.1 GCA_012514965.1 Clostridiaceae bacterium
GCCTTCGGCGGCTGCCGTCGCGCCATCATATAGAGAAGCATTCGCGCAGGGCAATCCCATGAGTTCACTGACTTCGGTCTGGAATTCAAAAATGATCTGCAGGATTCCTTGACTAGCCTCAGCCTGGTAGGGCGTGTAAGCCGTCAGGAAGGTTTCCTTCTGGGGAATTCTCCTGGCTACAGCCGGAATGAAATGCTTGTACGCCCCTGCACCGCGGTAGATGTCCTTATATACTTGATTCTTGTCGGCTAAAGCGACAAGTTCAGCCTCACTAGTGAGCTCAGACATGCCTGCCGGTATGTTGAGTTCATCTAGCAGTACGGATTCGGGAATGTCCTGGAAAATTTCACTAATTTCAGGCAAGCCAATCGCCTTAAGCATCTGCCAGCGACTGTCTAGCTCGGTCGGGACATAAGTTGCCATAAAGTCTCCTGTCTACTCTGTGTTTGTACGTTCACGATCCTGTGTCTAAGCGGATCGAAAGAAGCGTAGGACTCTATTCCGCGACAAAGGCTTCGTATGCTGCCGCGTCCATAAGCTCTTCGCGTTCGCTGACATCGCTGACACGAACAATCCACGCGTCATAGGGACTGTCATTCAGCAAATTCGGCTGATCTTCAAGATCCTGGTTGACTACGCTGATGACTCCGCTGACCGGGCTGATGATCTCGGAAACTGCTTTGACCGATTCTGCTTCCGCGAAGCTTTCGCCAAGCTCAGCTTCATCGTCTGCTTCCGGCAGGTCGACATAAACGACACCCCCCATTTGCTCTGCTGCATAGGCTGTGATGCCGATGAGAACAGAGCCATCTTCCAGCTCTTGCAACCACTCATGAGATTTGCTGTACAAAAGATTATCCGGGTATTTCATAAGTTCCTCCTATTTATTAGCCTTATAAAAAGGCAATTCTACTACTTCCGCACGCAGCCTGCGTTTGCGGACTTGCGCTTCCAAAACCGTTCCGATTGCTGACGATTCAGTGTTTACCAAACCCATCGCGATGGCAGCTTCCAAGTGAGGCGCGAAGGTGCCGGATGTTGTGCGACCCACTAAGGTATCGCCCACATATAGCTCGGCGTCTTCACGTACGATTCCCTTGTCCAGAACACGCAAGCCTACTCTCTTCCTCTGTACAGGAACAGAGTCGCGGATGGCGTCCCTGCCGATAAATTCCTTATCAAGCTTGACGGCAAACTCAAGTCCTGCTTCCAAGGGATTTACCGCATCCGTCATCTCGTGACCATAGAGCGGCATGCCCGCTTCCAGCCTCAAGGTATCACGGGCACCTAGTCCGCAGGCACTTACAAATTGTTCGCCGCTCTCATTCACTACAGCGAGCAAACTGTCCCAAACCAGTTCAGCATCTGCCGGCTTGAGAAAGATCTCAAAACCATATTCACCGGTATAACCGGTTCGGGCAACCCAGCAGGATTTGCCGCAGACTCTGACATCTTCCGCAAAACTGTAGTTCCTGGTCGGCAGTTCTCCTTCGCTGATCTGCGCCAGCGCCGCTGCGCTTTGCGGACCTTGGAGGGCTAAGAGCGCAATATGATCGGAAACATCGTCCAGTGTTACATCTTCCGTGAGATGTTCGCACAGCCAGGCATAGTCTTTGGCCCGGTTTGCGGCATTTACTACGAGAACATAGTGATCTCGGCTGACGCAGTAGACGATAAGGTCATCCAGGCAGCCGCCGTTTTCGTTGCAGAGCAGCGTATAGCGAACTCGACCCGGTTTCAGACTATCGAACGCGTTCGTAAAGGTGTTGTTGAGCCAGGCCAAAGCTCCAGCACCCCGAAGAGTAAACTCCCCCATGTGTGAAACATCGAAGAGTCCCGCTTGCTGTCTTACAGCGAGATGCTCAGCGACCAGCCCGGCCGGGTACTCTACGGGCAGCTCATAGCCTGCGTAAGCGACCATCTTGCCGCCTAGCTGCACGTGCCTGTCGTAGAGAGGCGTATGAAGAACCATGACAATCTCCTCCATCAATCTCTGCTGCGAATCGTCCTTGTGGTTTGCTGTTCTGAGAGCGACGATTCATTCATTTTCGTTAACGATATTGTCTCATATTAAGTGAAATTGGTCACTTGAAAAGCGTACGTATGACATTGTATTTTGTGAAGAATCCGGAATAGCCTTGAAGGCTTGCCAAAGCAGTCGACAGTCAATAAGATTAACGCGAAATATGTTTTTGCGTTTACCCCCATACAGAGGAGATAATGTGAGATTACTAGCTAGATTCAACCTTTATTCTGTGGCCCTGTCACTGGCCTTCGTAATGAGTGCTTGCGCTGCACCTCCCCCCCTTGGCCTGTCGGGGACGTCTGAGCCGCTCCCGGGCACTTCACAAGTCAGCTTGATCGTTTCGCCAGGCACCCGCGTCACAGTCACTTCAACACGTACACAAGCTCCTACAAGCGCAGCTAGTACTACAAGTACAACGACCACTCAGCAGGCATCCATTCTAGTTGTTCAGGATGGCGCGATGCTGGACCGGGATATCATCCCGCAGCTCATGCAGCTTTATAACTTGGATGAAGTTGAGGTCAAACAGGCTCTTGCGGGTGCGCCTGCCGGCAAGCTGATCTCAACCCTCGCGGAAGGCTTTCGTCGCATGGAAGGGATCATTCCCGTTGGCGAAGACAGACTGGAGTTTCCCACGAATCTGGCACAGCAGGTGGCTGCCTGGGTCAAAGCAGCAGATGAGCGCTATGACGCGCTTTTGGCCAAAGTACCGCAGGATCAGCGTAACTCTTTTAGCCCTGCCGAACAGCTGATTCTGGCATCCATTATCGAAGCGGAGTGTCTGGCTGACGCCGGAGAGACCCAGGTTGCCGCTGTACTCCTTAATCGCCTTCGAGACAAAACCAAGCTGCAGACCTGTGTAACTGCCGAGTACGCAATTGGCTACCAACGCGCTTTCCTGCTCTATGACGATATGGAAGTCGAGGACCCATACAATACATACCACGTGAAGGGACTTCCACCCGGACCGATTGCGTCGGTCGATGACAAAAGCTTCACGGCCGCACTCAGGATAAGCGCAGATGAGGAACTGTATTTTTACCTTTACGATTACGTAGTCAACAAGTTATTCTTCTATTCGGACTATGATGTGTTCCGAGCGGATGCCAATGGCGCGCAGGGCCGCTACGAGGAAGAATTTGGCGAGTCACCATACAGCAAAGTGAATAAGCAAGAGCGTTTCGGTTCGTAGAGGCAAGGCTCAAGTTTTTGATGTCTATCGTTGCAAAAGAATGATAATGATCGGCATCACGATAATTCCCACTATAATCGATACCGATGAAGTGAAGGTGGATAATTCGACATCACCATCGGCTTCTGCGACGAAGCCTGAGATCATCGCGGCTATGGGCGAAAAATACAGGACGCCGAGCACGCTCCGCACCTCAGCCGGTGCCGGAAGGAGGAACCAGGTCAGCAGCAGGAAAATCGTCGCCATGACGTAACGTTGTGTCAAAAGCCGCAGTGCTCGTCCGATTTTCGTGGAATGAAGCCTGAGCTCCAGCCCTATTCCCAGCATGAGCATGGCAATAAAGGTGTTTGCCGAACCGACAATGGAGGTGAATTCTATCACCGGAGCCGGGAGACGCCAGCCCAAAATTTGCAGCAACAACAAAAATAGATAGGTTACAAAAACCGGTGAGCGAAACATTTGCGCGACAAAAGCGCGAACACTGAATGCGCGGTTTTTGGCCTTGCTGAGAGCCCAGCTGTAGTTAACACCGGCTGAACTAAAAGCATTACCTATGTCAAAGAGTGAGCTGTAGATCAATGAAGTTCCGCCAAGGAAAGCACTTAA
>JAAYZH010000218.1 GCA_012514965.1 Clostridiaceae bacterium
GGATCAAAGCCAAACATCATTTGCCGCCAGACTTTCTCGATACGCACGGTTCCCAAATAACGCAATTTTTGTGAACGAGCACCTATGGCCGGAATCTGCTGCATGAAACCATACTCCATTTCAATCCCCTTCAAAGCGGCCATGATCTCCATGTTACCGATCGCGCAGCCGAGCGCGGCTTCGCGCATCTGCTTTCGTTGTGTAGAGCGAAAAAGCAGGGGCTCGTTAAGGAACAGGTGGACCATATCATCACCTGCAGCCGCAAACCGCCATGGCTGGAGATTGTATTCGGAAGGCGCCAAACGAGCGGCTTCCAGTAACGTCAATACATTATTGGACAAAGGAATACCATTGTTCAGCAACAGGCTGCGGAGTTTGTGCTTGCGTACCGGTTTCGTGTTCTTCTTGTTCGTAGGGTAGCCAAGCGCCAGGACCGCCGGAAGGAGTGCTTGTTCACCGGTTACCTCCGGACTGTGAATCGGATCATCCTCCGCGAAGACTTCGTCCTCCTGCACGGTTTCAAAATGGAATCCACTTTGCCAGACGGAACTTAGCCCTTTGCTTGTCAGCCAGACAGAGGCATGCTGAGCGTAGTAGCCGACATTCATAAGCTGGTACAGGCCAAGACTCCCTCTGAAAACGAGATAGAGCGGAGCTCGCACCATCTGATAGCCCAGGGTCGGGAAATATTCGAGCAAGTCTTCGAAAGACAAGAGCTCGATCGCGATATCCGCTTCAGGCAGCAAAACAGGAACATTATTCAAGTAGTTCAACAAGTCTACCTGGATTCGATTACCTGGCACCTGCATGGTGTAGGTACGCGCAGAGTTTCGTTGGCGGAGAGCATCAAATAATTCCATAACTCTCCTACTCCAGAACCAGGCGGCCGAAAAACTCAGGCCTATGGTAATCGGGCTGGGGGGCCAAAACCGGCGACCAACACGCATAATGGGGACTGGCCGTGCGATCACCGCACTTGTAGAAGTTCGCTCGAAACTCCCTTCCGGACTGCAGCGGGATGGACCCGCCCTCCTTCGACAAAGTCTCTTCCTGCCAGAAAAGTTGCCAGATCCGCTCTGGGATCTCAACAGCCACTCCCCAGTCGTACGAAAAATCCAGATAGCGTAAGGCTTCTTCGCCTGGTCTGACGGCTTCGATTCGCAGTCCGGCGAGCTCAGCTTGACTCGGCTTCCAACGATCGCCGCGGCCCGGGCCAAAGCCCAGATGCGTGAGCGCGTTATAATTCGTCTCGAGATTAAAGTAATTCGGTTGCTCGGGATCATACGCAAAGAAAAACTCAAGACAGCTGTCTTGTGACACCGGAGCCTGAAAAGCAGTCTCCACAGCTCGCGGCGGCCGCTCCTCCTCTCCTCGGGTCAGCAGCAGACAAAACAGGCTGTCAGCAGAATACAGGACATAAAAACGCGATTCAGGCTGATAAGCTGAAGTCTCCCAAGGGAAATGAGCGATTCGTCCCTCTTCTGCCCGGCTCCAGTCGACAGACAAGAGCGAATTTCCCTGCGTATAGGCTTCGGGAATATGGTTAACGATATATGTATACATGAATACCTCACGAAAAACACTTTGGCACTGTGTCAATATTATAGCCCCAGAGGCTATAATTATCTATAAAATGATCTTGTGACAAAACGGGTGATTTATAGACAAATTACAGTAATGATTTACAACACACATGAATGAAACAGGAGTGATAAGAATGTCTGAACAAAAAATGTTTACCTATCGTGAGGCAATTCTGGATACGTTGCAGAAGCTGATTCGTGTGAAAAGCGAAAAATCGGCTGCTTTACCTGGCATGCCTTTTGGTGAAGGACCTGCTGAAGCCTTGCGTGTCTTTTTGGAAGAAGCCAGCGCACTGGGCTTTCGGACCGGCGAAAGTAGCGGATACGCTGGATGGCTGGAATTTGGCCCCCTCGATAAGCCGATGGTCGGAGCGGTCTGCCACCTGGATGTTGTGCCTGCTCAGGGCTGGCCAAGAGCATACGAACCTGAATTGCGCGATGGTCTCGTGATCGGCCGCGGCTCCATGGATGACAAAGGTCCTGCCGTCGCGGTTCTTTATGCGATGAAGAGTCTGCTTGATGAGGGTGTCGAGCCTGCCTGCCGTATTCGTCTGATTCTGGGACTGGACGAAGAGTCCGGCTCCAGCTGTATGGCCTGGTACACGGAACATGAAGAACTGCCACTTGCAGCTTTTACCGCAGATGCAGACTTCCCTGTGATCAACGGTGAGAAAGGTCACTGGACTTTTGATCTGGTTTGGGACGAAGACACACGTCCTGAACAGGGTTTCACGCTGTGGTCAGCTCACAATGGGACGCGCGGCAATGTGATTCCAGGTGAAGCCGTCCTGACGTACCGCCTTACTGACGGCAGTTTCGAAGAGATCGAAACCATCGGCAAAATGGGTCATGCTTCCATGCCGCAGCTGGCCAAAAACGCAATTCAGTATGCCCTGGCTGACGCGCTTGCACGTACACGTGAGGCTGACTCAAGCAATCGTTTTCTTGAGCAGGCGTCACAGGTGCTAGGCACAGCTTTCGATGGTTCTGGTCTTGGCATCGCAGGCTCCGACGAACCTTCCGGAGAGTTGACGCTCAACGTGGGCATCTTTGATTACAATGATGGCCAAGCCCGCTTCCGCATTGACATTCGTTATCCTGTGACCTGGGACATTGAAGACTTGCGTGCCAAACGCGATCTTGCTTTGGCAGGCACAGGTTTCTCTTGCGAAAACGAAGGCGATTCAGCCCCGCTGTTCCGGCCGGTCGAAGATCCGCTGGTTCAGGTCCTGATGGAGGCTTACCGCAAGGTCAGCGGCCGCGATGATCAGCCTCTGCGCATCGGCGGCGGCACGTATGCAAGAGCTGTGCCAAACACCCTAGCCTTTGGCCCCACTTTTCCCGAAGACGAGAACCTTTGTCATCAGAAGGGCGAGTACATTACAGAAGATACTTTGCTGACAGCCAGCGGTATCTATCGAGAAGCCTTGCTGGCCATGGCTGAGCACTACGGAAAACAGTAGAATATTTGTACCGCAAAAAAGCCGCCTTATTTCTCTAACAGTAAGGCGGCTTTCGCTATATTTTCTCAAGCACTTAGTCGACTAGCGTTGCCAGATCGATCTCTTCACGGAAAGTCTTATAGATACGCGGACCCGCGGCCAAAAGCGAGGTCGCTTTGTCCAGAGGGGCTTCCTCACCGTCCATGGTCGTCACGATAGCACCTGCTTCGCGGGCAATCAGCTGACCTGCGGCAAAATCCCATGGCTGCAATCGCCATTCACAGAAACCGCCTTGTCGGCCGGAGGCGATGTAACACAAATCAAGCGAAGCCGCGCCAAATCTACGCAAATCTGTCACGCGCTTTTGTACTTCGGCCATCAAGCGCAGGGTCTGGGGCATCAATTCCGCATAATATGGTGACATACCAACGCAGAACAAACTGAGTTCCATAGGCAGGTCCGGGCAAATCAAGTGTTTGCCATTGAGCCATGCCCCTCTGCCCTCTTCGGCCCAGTACATCTCATTCATAAAGGGATTATAGACCACACCGACTCGTACTTTGCCATCCATCACGACTGCGACACTGATCGCTGAGATTGGAACGCTGTGAATAAAGTTCGAAGTTCCATCGATCGGATCGACGATAAAACAAGGTCCTTCGCCAATCCCCTGATGCACTTCCTGCTCTTCCGCAATAAAACGGAAATCCGGCCACGCCAGGGCAAATTCCGCCTCGAGAAAATCTTGTGTTTTCTGGTCGTACAGCGTAGCGAAATTCTGGTGTCCTGCTTTTGCCATGACATCTTCCGGTGCGAGTACAGCCTGGCGAAGCCCGTCACCTGCTGTTCTCACGATCTTCTGCAAACGTTCGAGATCGAAATTCATGCTCTACCTCCTGTTTCCTGCAATATTATAACAGTGTACAAAATTATTCCCAAAGTCTCGGCAAGACAATTCAATAAATTCCTACTATTTACGATTTATTCCCAAAAATTTGCTGAAAGCATATATAATAGTCAAGTGGTTTTGCCGAAGGCAGAACATAGAGGAGGGTATAAAATGGATTTTTCTAAGATTCTGAGACATATTCCTAATTTTCCGGAACCAGGTATTGAATTTATTGATATCACCCCTGTTTTAGCTGATGGTGAAGCTTTTCATGCTTTGATCGAAGCTATGGCGACGAAAATATCTGATCTCAACATCGACA
>JAAYZH010000024.1 GCA_012514965.1 Clostridiaceae bacterium
GCAAGTCTATGCTGCCGAGAACGAAACCACTGAAAGTCCAGACTATTGTCGTCATTTCCGAGGCCTATACTGGCAACCTTCGCCGATATCAGCCCTAAGAAGGCATACAGCGGGAAATGTTTTCATTTGAGAGACTTTTTCAGTGGTCCTGCTGAAGGCACACACTTTCGCAAATTTTGTCCAGATCCGAGGGGGCGGTGGACAAAAATTGCGTTATTCCAAGCTTCGGGCACACACTTTCGCAAATTTTGTTCAGATCCGAGCTGGCGGTGGAAAAAATAGACGTTTATTGGAGAAGGGAGGTCAGACAAACGCCCTATTTGTCCAGATCCGAGCTGGCGGTGGACAAATAGGACGTTTATCGGCCCATGAAACAATCATTTGCGCAGCTTGAGCTCATCGCCTTGTTCTTCAGCGTACTTGCGCAACAGCTCTTTGAGATTGGCGGAGTCGGTGGCTTTGGCCAGGGTATCTTCAAGGCTGGCCGGTGTGAGCAAGGCGGCGGCCAGGCAGTAGAGGTTCTTGCTGCGGCCATCGTTGAAGCGGGTAAGCGCGGTCTCGAGAAAAGCGCGGCGGCGTTGCTGCTGCTCCAGGAACTTGGCGAGCCCACCGGACTGGATGGCGTACTGGTTCGGGAGGACGCGGCGGTGGGTCACGAAAGAGTCGCGATCGCCGGTCTCCCGGGCAAACCGCGCACAGGGGAAGTCTGGGCACTCGGCACAGACCTCGAGGCCGCGCTGCTTGTGGCAGCAGGTCACGAAAGTGCAGGTGGGATGCTTGAGGTGGAAGTCCGGGCCAGCGCAGCCGGGGCAACGTGAGCTGCCCTCGGTGTAGTAGCGGGGGCAGAGCACGCAATCGATGCCGCAGCAGCCGATTTGCGGATGGACTTTCGCCTCGTCAGGCATCTTTGAAGACCTCGTCCATGATCTTGGTCCGCTCCTCGAAACTCACTTCGCGGTCGATCTGGTGGAGCATCCACATGTACGAGAACGGATCCATGAGGATGGCGTTGCGCACACCCATCTCGGGCAGATTCGTGACTTCTTGCACGACGGTGAAGCCGTGTGCGATGGCTTTGGCAAACTGAGCGGCGATGTCTGGAACCACAAGATTGAACCACATCGTGTGCGGCCCCTCCGGCCCCGGCGCAGTCAGGCCGTATTCGGGGTTCGCGTCGAGCAGGTGGAAGCGAGTGCCATGGAGCGTGAAGATCGCCTCGTTGAGGCTCCGGCGGTAGGCCGTGACCTCGACCTTCTCCGCGCCGAACACCGTTTCGTAGAGGCCAAAAGCTCGCACACTGTCTTCGATGACCAGGTCGATTTCGATTCCTTGCATAGGTGTCCTCCTAGTGATGAGGTGGTTGTTTGCTTCAGTGTAACGCAGCGGTAGTGGCGCCTGGGGAACAAATATCTACATTTATCTACATTTATCTACATTTTCCCCAGAAACGCCTAATTGCTCCGGGATTCGGTGCCAAGAGAGCTTCAATTTCGCTTGACCTTACCGCAACGAGAAGGTTTATAGTGGAAGGCAAAGGAGTGACTTATGGAGTACAGCATACAGAAGACGGCGGCTTTGGCCGGGGTAAGCACGAGGACGCTGCGACATTACGATGACCTGGGCCTGCTTGTGCCGGCGCGCGTCAGCTCGAATGGGTACCGGATCTATGGGCGGCGCGAGCTGGATCGGCTGCAGCAGATTCTGTTCTATCGGGAGCTGGGGGTCTCACTGGAGGAGATTAAGGCGATATTGGATGCGCCGGATTTTGACCCGGAGAGAGCGCTGGCGAGTCATTTGGCCGCACTGGAGGCAAAACGGGAGAGTCTGGACGCGCTGATTCGCAATGTGGAGAGCACGATTCGGGCAAAGAGAGGAGAGATTACAATGTCTGATCAAGAGAAGTTTACTGGGTTCAAGGCCAAACTTGTGGCCGACAATGAAGCGAAGTACGGTGGGGAGGTCCGGGCCAAATATGGCGAGGAGATGGTTGCGCGGTCGAATGCCAAGCTGATGGGCTTGAGCGAGGCGCAGTACATGGAGGCTGAGGAGCTGTCGCGTCTGGTGAATGAGCGGCTGCAGGCGGCCTTGGCGGAGGGAGATCCGGCAGGGGCGACTGCGCAGGAGGCCTGTGACTTGCACCGTCGGTGGCTGTCGGTCTACTGGCCTGCGTACAGTAAGCAAGCGCACAAAGGGCTGGCGCAGATGTATGTCGATGATCCGCGCTTTGCGGAGTATTACGACAAGCTGGGTGAAGGCTGCTCGCAGTTCCTGCGGGACGCGATTTTCATCTATTGTGCGGAGTAGGCCAAAGTCCCCGTTCACGAGCGGCGTTGATCCTCGCCAGGCCAAAGCCTCCGTTCATAAGGGGCGTTGGTAATGGGAAAACATTAGATATTATTTTTTATTGGGTGGCTATTGTGGCAACAATCGCTGCTATCTGTGAGGGGATGACGTACAGCGGCAAAAGTTGCCCTTTCCGGGGGCTATTGTGGCAACAATCGCCGCTATCTGTGAGGACCCGACGTACAGCGGCAAAAGTTGCCCTTTCCAGATTTGATGATTTTCATTCTGCCCGCAGATGCGGTTGCCTGAAGGACTTATGATGAGAAGACGCAAATTGTGGCGGAGAGGCTCCTCTCTGTCCTAATCTTCATCCCTGGTTTCAAAACCGCTTTGGAAGCCTAAGCGTAAGCCATAACTCAACCCGCTAAAAGACACCTCTCGACCTGCCACAATCTACCCAAGAACCACTTCACAACATACCGAATACCACACACCTATCCACCCAAAACCATGTGTTGAGATCCTGATGATCTCAATCCAGAATCAAATCCTCCAATCCACAACCAATTCAATCCAAACAAGAAGGACCCTGCGCCACGCCGGCGCAGGGTCCTTCTCAATTCGAATCAGATTGCGGATGTTAGATCAAGTCGAGCTCGTCGACCTCTTCCAGACCTTAGACCAAGTCAAGTGTCGTCAACCTTTACCGGACCCCAGATCAAGTCAAGTGTCGTCGACCTCTTCCAGATCTTAGACCAAGTCGAGGTCGTCGACCTCTTCCAGACCTTAGATCAAGTCGAGGTCGTCGACCTCCAGCTTGTCAAGCCCCCAGGCGGCGCCGTCGGCACCCAGCTCAAGGAAGCGGGCGGCAATGTGTCCGAGCGCAACGCTGCGGCAGCCGGCGGCGCGGGCGGCTTCGATGCCTGCTTCGGCGTCCTCGAGGACCAGGCAGTTGGCGGGCTCGACGCCCAGGCGCTCAGCTGCCATGGAGAAGACCTGCGGATGCGGCTTGGAGTGCTGAATGTCTGTGCCGTCGACCTGGACTTCGAAGTACTCTTCGATGCCGGTGCGGCGCAGCAGGGTGGGTGCGTTTTTGCTCGAGGAGGCGGAAGCCATGCGGACACCGCGTTCTTTGAGTGCGTCGAGGAAGGCCGTCACACCGGGCAGGAGAGCGGTTTCGTCGAGGGCTTCGATGGCGTTGCGGTAGTAGCCGTTTTTGCGTTCGGCCAGCTCGTGCTTCTCGGCGTCGCTGTAGGGGCGGGAGGCCCGCTCCAGCAGGATGTCGACGCAGGCCATGCGCGAGACGCCGCGCAGGCGCTGGTTGATGCTGCGGTCGAAGTAGATGCCCTCTTCGTCACAGAGCTGCTGCCAGGCCTGATAGTGCTGCTCATCGGTGGAGAGGAGCACGCCGTCGACGTCGAAGAGCACGGCTTCGAGTGGGGCGCGGCGGGCGGCTTCGGGGATGACGCTCCGCAGGGGCAGCTTTTGCGCAGGTTCTTCGCGGGTCAGCGTTACTTCTGTGTCGTGATGACGGAAGCGCAGGGGCGGGCCCTCGAGCAGTTCGTAGGTGACGCCTTCACGGACGATCTTGAGGTCGAGCAGGGAACCGCGGAAGAGGATGCGGAAGTCGTAGCTCTTCCAGGCGGGTGGCAGCTGCGGGCGGAAGGACAGGTGTCCGTCGCGGACTTGCATGCCGCCGTAGCCGGCCGTAAGGGCGAGCCAGTTGCCGGCCATGTTTGCCAGGTGCAGACCGTCCCGGGTGTTGCCGTGGGTGTTGTCGAGGTCCAGGCGGGCGGTTTCCATGAAGTAGTGGAAGGCTTTGCCCGCGCGGCCCAGCCAGTTCGCCATGATGGAGTAGCCGGAGGCGGACAGGGAGGAGTCGTGGGTGGTGAAGAGCTCGTAGTAGTCGTAGGACTTGCTGCGCTCTTCGTAGGAGAAGCGTTCGGCCCGCAGGAATTCGGCCAGGAGCATGTCACCCTGTTTGCTGACCCGGTGGCGATAGATCACCAGCGGGTGGTAGTGGAGGAGGAGCGGGTATTTGGCCTTGTCAGCGCCGAGGAAGTCCCAGGGCTCGCGGTCTGCGAAGCTCTCGTCCTGCAGGGGAATGCCGAGCTCGTCGCTGAAGGGGAAGTACATCGCTGCCGCGGCTTCTTCGAGCTTGGTGACGATTTCGGTTTTGTTGTAGCCCAGCTGCTCGAATTGCTTGTCCAGACGGGCTGCGTCGTCGCCTTCGAGGGTGCGCACGGCCTTGACAGCGGCTTCCATGGTGAGCTGGGCGATGAGGTTCGTGTAGTAGTTGTTGTTGACCAGGGCGGTGTATTCGTCGGGGCCGGTGACTTCGTTGATGCAGAAGCCGCGCTTGTCGTAGAAGCCCAGGTCGAGGTAGTAGACTGCGCTCTCGAGCAGGATCTCCAGGCCCATGGTCCAGAGGAAGTCGCGGTCGTCGGTGGCTTCCAGGTAGGCCTGGGCGGCCAAAGCAATGTCCCCGTTGATGTGCGCCTGGGCGGTGCCGGCGGGGAAGTAGGCGGAGCACTCGCGTCCGGAGATGGTGCGCCAGGGGAAGAGGGCGCCGCGGCTGTGGCCCATTAGGATGGCGCGGTCGCGCGCCTGGTCGAGGATGGAGTAGCGGTAGGCCAGCAGGGCGCGGGCCAGCTCGGGCATGCTGTAGAGGTAGAAGTAGAACATGTACATCTCGGTGTCCCAGAAGTAATGTCCTTCGTAGCCTTCGCCGGAGAGGCCTTTGGCCGCCACCGAGGTGAGGCCATCGCGTCCGGCGGACTGCAGCAGGTGGTAGGAGCTGAAGTTCAGGCCTTGCTGGAGGGCGACGTCGCCCTGCAGGCGGATCTGAGCCCGGCTCCAGAAGGTGTCGAGGTAGGCTTGCTGGGCTTCGCGAAGGCTGTCGTAGCCTTTCTCGCGAGCGGCGAACGCCAGCTGACGGACCGCGGCATCGAGCTCCTGCTCGGGTGTCGTGCGGGAGTCTGCGAAGGCGATGTACTTGTCGACCTCAAGGCTCTCGAGGCCGGTCAGCTGCTTGCTGTAGACCAGGCGCGGGCGCTGGGCTTCGACCGGGTCTGCGTCCGTATTCGCGGCTGCGGTGGCGCCGCGGTCGAGTGCCGCATTGGAGCGGTGGGCGATGGCCACAGCGAGGGAGAGTCCGGAATGGACGGTTCGCTCCCGGAGCTGCAAGAGCTGCTCGTCCAGGTCGATCTGCATGTCCAGGATCAGGAGGGTAGGGCTCTGGGAGCCGCGCGGGAGGCGGGGGTCATCGCCGCCGGCTTTGTTCTGCGTGTTGCCTTCGATGATGGAGTGGAGCTCGACTTTGGCCCCCTCCGGATCGAGGATGGTGACACGATAGACCAGGCAGGCGACTGCGCTCTCGGTGAAGGAGACCAGACGGCGCGAGTCGATACGGACTTCTTTGCCCCGGGCAGTGGTCCAGACGAGCTTGCGTTCGAGCTGGCCGTAGCTCATGGCGAGGTCGCGCTCGTAGGCGGTCAGGCGGCCTTCGACAGCGGCTTTGCGTATGTCAAAGACTTCGCCGTCGACCAGCAGACGAATAGGCAGAGGGTCTGCCACGTTCTGCATGGTTTCGGCGGTGTCGGCAAAGCCGTAGGCACTTTCGCCATAGAGAATGGGGGAGGTCTCGTAGAAGCCATTGAGGAAGGTGCCGCGCATGCCGTCTTTCGCCGGGCCCTCGGAGAGAGGCAGATCCTCATGTGCTCCACGCAGGCCGAGGTAGCCGTTGCCGAGTGCGAAGAGCGAGGCAAACTGCCCGGATCGATCAGGCTCGCAGGCTGCCTCGATGATTTTCCATGGATGGATCTGGGCTGCGGTTGTGTCTGTTTTCGTAGGTTTGCTTGTTGCCATTTCTGAGCCTCTTTCTA
>JAAYZH010000219.1 GCA_012514965.1 Clostridiaceae bacterium
AATGAATCATGTGTTCTTTGTCGAGAAGATTTACGAGGATGGCAGCCTCTTGATCTCCGAAGGCGGCTGGAACTACACCCGGGGCAACTACACACGCAGAGTGATTAGCGCGTCTTATGCCACCCGATTCAAGTTTATCGACTAAAATGTACTGACTGTACTGACTGAAACATATTTTTACTGTAACTACGTACTTTGCGGCAGTTCAAGCGCTTTGCTAAACTGCCTTTTTTTACAGGAAGAGTCGAGCGTAGGGGCTGTTCGCCAGCCCCGGACAGAATCTGCTGTGATTGCGGCAAATTTATGGTATATTATTTGCTTGCCCAAAACTAAATAAGATGTAGAGGTTTTCTATGCTTTCAAAAGTCCGTTCTCTGTTTTCCGCGCAGGACATGACACGCGGTAAAGTCTTGAACAATATGATTCGCTTTTCGGTGCCGCTCTTGATCGGGAACTTCGCTCAGCAGCTGTATTCGACGATCGACTCGATTGTGGTGGGGCGTTCGGTGCCCGGCGGCTTAGCAGCCATCGGAGCGACCATGCCGGTCATCTTCTTCATGTTGCTGATGTTCATGGCAATTTCCACCGGTGCCGGCATCATGGTCTCGCAGTTTTTTGGCGCTCGGGACTTCAAGCGGCTCGGCAAGACGATCGGCAACACTCTGATGCTGGTCTTCTTCAGCGGTATCGTGATTATGATCGTCGCGATCGTGGGAGCCAGACCCATGCTGACCCTCCTGAATACACCGCCGGAGATCCTGGACATGTCCGTCCAGTACATGGTGATTTCGTTTATCGGCATCCTGGGCGCGGCCTACTACAACATCGGCTCGGGCATTTTGCGCGGTCTGGGTGACTCCTTCACTCCCTTGCTGTTCCTGCTCCTGTCCACGGTCCTCAACACGATCCTGGATATTGTTTTCGTCTGGCAGCTGGGCTGGGGCGTCGCAGGCGCGGCCTGGGCCACGATTATTTCGCAGGCGATATCGGCAATCCTGGTCCTGCTGCGCCTCTACCGCATGCCGACCATCAATCACCTGACGCGCGCCGATATCAAGCCTGATTTCAAGATCATCAAGGAGCTCCTGCGCCTCGGTTTGCCCGCCGGCTTTACCCAGGGCATCTTCTCCCTCGCGATGATTATGGTCCAGAATCTGACGAACCAGATGGGTACGCTGGTCCTGGAGGCAAACACCGCGGTGATTCGCGTCGACGGCTTTGCTATGATGCCGAACTTCACCTTTGGCATGGCGGCAACGACCTTTATCGGCCAAAACATCGGCGCTCGCAAGATGGATCGCGTGGAAGAAGGGGCCAAAGTGGTTTCCCGCCTGGCCCTCTTTGTATCGCTGTTCCTGAGCCTCATGATTGTCCTCTTTGGCCGTTACTTGCTGGCCTTGTTTACGACCAGCGAGCAGGTGATCAGCCTGGGCACCGGTATGATGTCGATTCTCGCAGTGGGCTATGTCGCGATCTCCCAGACGCAGGCCTTTGGCGGCATTATGCGCGGGGCAGGCGACACGATGCCGTCCATGTGGATTTCGCTCTTCACGACGGTCGGCCTGCGTGTGCCCCTGGCCTACCTGCTGACCTACCTGACCCGCTCGGAAGAGTGGCCGCACGGCTCCCCCTATATGCTCAATGTGTCGCTGCTGCTCGGCTGGATCATCGGAGCGGTTGCCACCTATCTCTGGTACAAGCGCGGTAATTGGCGCGACAAGAGCACAGCCAGGCTGTCAGGCCATCAG
>JAAYZH010000220.1 GCA_012514965.1 Clostridiaceae bacterium
AAGGGGGCAGGCTTCCTGGTGAACCAGGTGGCGGATGCCATGAAGAACGTCTATGGACTGCTGGCAGGTGATGTGGCCAAAGTCCTCAAGGCTGTGAATTTCGCGGCCGAAGAGGTGGGTCAAGCTTTGCTGGATATCTACGATGTCGTCACCGGTGAAGCTGCCGCCCTAATCCTGAAGGCGGCCGGCTATCTGGCAGAGGAAGTCGGGCAGGCTCTGGAGAACGTGTACCACCAGGCTGCAGCGGGTGCTGCCCAGATCTTGAAGAGTGTCGGATATCTGGCCGAAGAAGTCGGTGAAGCACTGCAGCAAGTATTCGGGCAAACAGCCAGAGAAGCGGCTGCAATCCTGAAGAACATCGCCTACACCGCCGAGCAGGTGGCGGACGCGCTGAAAATCGCGTTTAATTATCTGGAGGCTGACCTGGCCGGCGATGTTTTGAAAGGCATCGGCTTTACGGTCGAAGAGATTGCTTTGGCCATGAACTGGACCTACAAGCTGGCGGGTGACGCAGTGGCTGCGATCCTGAAGGTCCTGTCCTACGGGCCGGATGAAATCATGGGCGTGCTGAACAGCATCTTCCACATGGATTCACAAGTCGCCGCCGCAATTCTCAAGGGACTGGATTTCGGAGTCGAGCTGATTGCCCGCTCGCTGAATCGAATCTACGCACTGGCGGACCGTGTCGTGGGTCAGGTCCTGGCCTACCTGGGTTATGATGCGGAGTCGATCGCTGCAGCCTTGACGAATGTATTCGGGCTGACTGATCTGGCCTGCGCGATCATTCTGGAATTCCTGGCGTTCAAGGCAGACAAAATCGCCCGCGCCCTGAAGCTGGTATACACGATTACGGACTATGCTGTGGCAGAAATTCTGAAATTCGTCGGCTTCGATCCGACAGCCATTTCCGCGGCGTTGAAGCTCGTTTACGAGACCACCGCTGAAGTAATGTCTGAGATCTTGGTAGGCTTGGGTTACACAGCACAGGAAATTGCCGGAGTACTCAAGGCGATCTTCTCCTGGGACGCGCAGGCAATTGCCCAGCATCTGAAAAACATCCTTGGAATCGCCGCAGATACGGCCGTGCAGATTTTGGCCACGATTGGCTTGCCGGTTGAAGACATTGCCAATGCGATGAAGGTGGCTTACACGTGGACCGGCCAGCAGGTCGCCAACGCGCTGAAGCTCCTGAACTACACAGCCGCTCAGGTAGCCAATGCACTGAAGGTCGCTTACAGCTGGACCGGTGACGCTGTCGCAGCAGCGCTCCATACTGCCGGCTACGCAGCAGACCAGATCGCGGGCGCCATGAAAACCGCCTACAACTGGACTGCCAACCAGGTCGCAGCCGCCTTGAAAGCCTTTGGCTACGCAGCGAATCAAGTGGCGAATGCGCTAAAGACAGCGAACCAATGGACCAGTGATCAAGTCGCCGCTGCTCTCAACTATGCCGGCTACGCAGCAGACCAGATCGCGGGCGCAATGAAAACCGCCTACAACTGGACTGCCAACCAGGTCGCAGCCGCCCTGAAAGCCTTTGGCTACGCAGCGGATGTGGTAGCTGGCGCCCTGAAAACCGCCTACGCTGCAACTGGTGAAGCGGTCGCGGCTGCTCTCAAGTACGCCGGCTACGCTGCCGATCAAGTCGCGAGTGCCTTGAAGACCGCCTATAACTGGACCGGTGAACAAGTGGCCGCGGCTCTGAAGGCTGTAGGCTACGCCGCCGATCAAGTCGCGAGTGCTTTGAAGACCGCCTATAACTGGACCGAAGAGCAAGTCGCAAGGACCATGGAGGCTGTCGGGTACGCAGTAGAAGTCATCGGTGACGCCTTTGCTAGCGCCTTTAACTGGACCGAAGACCTAATCAACGATACATTCGGAAGCTGGTTCGGAACCGTTATCTGCACCGAGCTCTTCAGCCAGGGCTACTTTGGCAAGGAGCTCTACGCGCCCGACGTGGCCTTTGGCCAAAAATTCCAACAAGAACACCCTATCGCCTACAAGGGCTACCGGACTCTGGCCGCTCCCATCGTGGAGCAGATGAAGCAATCCAAACAGTTTGCCGACAAAGTCTACCTCTTCGCCGGACCGTGGGCCGAGCAAATGGCCTACGAGATGGGTGAGCGTGAGGAAGGCAACCTCATCGGCGCCGCCGTCATGCTGATCGGCGTGCCGCTCTGCGCTGTGGCCGGCGCCCTCACGACCTACCCGGTCGAGATCGTGCTTGCCCTGAGCCTGCTGGCACTCCTGGCTGCTGCTGTTGTGGTGGTCATCCAGAAGACAAGACGCGAAGTCGACCCGACCGCCCTGGCCTAGGGCGGCTGAGAGAAGGCCTAGCAAGGTAGAGGTGGGCCAAGGTAAGGCTGATGGGGGCTGATAGAAGGCCTATGCGGGCTGGTGCGGGCTGATGTAAGGCTGATGGGGGCGTCTGAGAAAAGGCCTGATGCAAGGCTGATGGGGCTGTTGAGAGAAGCCTGATGTAAGGCTGAAACATGGCCGATGCGGGCGCCCGTGCCTAGGGCGGTTGAGACAAGGCTATAGGGGCGCCCTGGCCTAGGGCGGCCAAAACCAAACCGACGAACAGTGGCATCCGGCCTGCCTGAGGGGACACGACCGGACCGCCGCTGAACCCTGAAGGAGCCGCCGCGCACCCGTAGAAGTGGTGCCGCGGCGGCTTTTGTTATGCAGTTTTCTAGGGCTTCGACTTGCCTGTCTATGTGTGATATTTTGGTTGGGAGTAGCGTAGTTCTATGAATCCACAGGCCGCTGAACGCTGTGTACTGGAACGAATTCGCAGGAGCGCAAGGATCGCACGACCCGAGTGAGGTGACACATGAAAGCAGCTGTTATCTACTATTCTCTTGAAGGCAATACCCGCCTGGCCGCAGAGCTTATCGCACGTAAGCTTGACGCTGATCTGATTCCCCTGACGCCGAGCAAAGGCTACCCCCCCGGCAAGGTGAGCAAGTATTTTTGGGGCGGCAAGAGCGCCACCTTCGCGGAGGCCCCCAAGCTCGAGCCCTACGATTTCGATCCAGACCTCTATGATCTGCTCGTCCTGGGGACACCAGTCTGGGCAGGTACCTTTGCACCGCCGTTGCGTACATTTATTCGCGAGAATCATCTGTCGGCCAAAAAACTCGCCCTCTTTGCCTGCTGCTCCGGCGGCTCGACAGCCAAGTGTTTCTCGCAAATCGAGCGTGAGATCGGTAGTGTTCCGGCTGTGTCGAAGCTCCGCCTGATTGATCCGCTGCTGGGCCGCCAGGAGGAAGTGGATCGGAGCATTACGGGGTTCTGTGCGGAACTTACTCTGCGAGTCGGTTGAGCCGGATATACTTGCTGGCGGAAGCCCGAATCTGTGGCCAAAAGGCTAGCTGTGTGGCCACTCCGCTTGGATGAGTCGGAAGTTTACCCCTGCTCCCTTTGATCTGGACAAAATTTACGAAAGTGTGTGCTCGGAGCTTGGAATATGGAAAATTTTGTCCACCGCACCCCTTGATCTGGACAAAAATTGCGAAAGTGTGTGCCTTCCGCTTGGATAAGTCGGATATTTGTCCCCAGAACCCCGAATCGTGACAAAAAGGCGAGTTGTGTGTGCCTTCCGCTTGGATAAGTCGGATATTTGTCCCCAGAA
>JAAYZH010000221.1 GCA_012514965.1 Clostridiaceae bacterium
ATTCTTCGCAAACAGCGGCTCTACACACTGCCTTTGCTGCTGCGTTCTATGGTTTCGGACCGCGGTACAGACTATGGTGCTCTCATGCTGGCCAGCGCTTGCGCGGTGCTGCCGCTCCTGGTCTTTTTCCTGAGCGCATCTAAATTCTTCATGGACGGTTTGACTGCCGGCGCGGTCAAAGAATAATTCTGGAGGTATGAAATGAGTGAAATAATCAATGGCAAAAACATGGTTCTGAGTACCTGCTACTATCCAGAGCACTGGCCTGAGACAATGTGGCGTGAGGACTTGCAGCGCATGCTGGGGGTCGGCATCGAGGTCGTCCGTATTGCGGAATTTGCCTGGAACAAGATCGAACCGCACGAGGGTAAATTCACCTACGAATTCTTCGACCGCTTTCTCGATGTAGCTGAAGAAGAAGGCATGAAGGTCATCTTCTGCACGCCGACCGCCACGCCGCCGGCCTGGCTGACCCACAAGTACCCCGAAGTCCTGAACGCGAACATCGACGGTGTCCTCTACCGCCACGGTGCCAGACGCCACTACAACTACAATTCCCCTGTGTACCAGGAGCTGTCCGCCCGCATCACGGAGAAGTCCGCGGCCCACTACGGCCCGCGCAAGTGCGTGATCGGCTGGCAGATCGACAACGAGCTCAACTGTGAAACAAACATCTTCTATTCGATGAGCGATTCGATCGCCTTCCGCAAATTCCTGCAGGAGAAATACGGAAGCCTCGATGAGCTCAACCGCGCCTGGGGCACGAACTTCTGGAACCAGACCTACACGGACTGGGAAGAAGTCTTTGTACCGCAGACCACTCTAAGCGACTCGACAAACCCTCATCGCGTGCTGGATTTCACCCGCTTTATCTCGGCCAGCGCCCGCGGCTTCGCCAAACTGCAGAGCGACATCCTGCGCAAGTACCTTAAGTCGGGTGACTTCGTCACTACGAACGGACTCTTCGGCAATCTCGACAACCACAAAATGACCGAGGAGAGCCTCGACTTCATCACCTACGACTCCTACCCGAATTTCGCCTTTGGCCTCGACATGTTCCAGGAAGGACCGGGTGAGCTCAAGGACCGCAAGTGGAGCCGCAACCTCACCGAAGCCCGCTCGATCTCCGCCAACTTCGGCATCATGGAGCAGCAGTCCGGCGCCAATGGCTGGAACACCCGCATGGAAGCACCCACCCCAAGGCCCGGTCAGATGAGTCTGTGGACTCTGCAGTCGATCGCGCACGGCGCGGACTTCGTCAGCTACTTCCGCTGGCGCACCTGCATCATGGGCACCGAGATCTACTGGCACGGAATTCTTGACTACTCAAGCCGTGAGAACCGCCGTATCCGTGAGGTCGGGGACATCCACAAGAAGGTCAAGCAGCTGACGGAAGTCGCCGGGGCCAAGTATGCGGCCAAAGTCGCCGTCCTCAAAGACTACGACAACATTTGGGACGCGAACCTAGACGTCTGGCACGGCCGCGTTGAGCAGGCCAGCCAGAAAGCACTCTTCACGGCCGCCCAGCTGTCGCACACTCCGCTCGACTACGTCTACCTGACCGAAACCCTGACCGCGGAGGACCTCGCCCAATACACAGTCGTCTTCTATCCGCACCCCACCATCATGACAGCCGAAAGAGCCGCCTTGCTCGAAACCTATGTCGCCGCCGGCGGGCAGCTGGTCTTTGGCTGCCGCAGCGCCTACAAGGACATTAGCGGACTCTGCGTCATGGAAGACCTGCCCGGCCAGATCGCCAAACTCACCGGTACAGACATACCGGAATTCTCCTTCATCGCCCCGGACGCCGGCCGTGTCACGGTCGACTGGGATGGCACCGAACTGGAAGCCAATGTTTTTACAGACCTACTGGATGCGAGCGGAGAGGGAGCCAAGCTCGAAGCAGTCTACTCCTCGGACTACTACGCCGGCAGCGGCGCCCTCGTCAGCAACGCCTTGGGCCAGGGCAAAGCCTGGTACTACGGCAGCGCCTTCAACGTTGACAGCGCTCGCGTTTTCCTCGAAAAGCTCGGTGTTGCAAGCCCTTACGGCGACTGGATCACCCTGCCCGCTACCTGTGAACTTGCTGTCCGGGCCAAAGATGGAGTAAGCTATCTATTCGTGCTCAACTACGAAAAAACAGCAGCCGAAATCGAGCTCAAGCAAGCCGGCGTCAACCTCTACACCGGCCAGAAAGTCTCAGGCAAGCTACAGCTGGGCGCTTATGAAACAATCGTAATCAAAATGCTTTAGTTGGAAAGGAAAAGGCCGGATATGGATAAACTGCTCTATGGTGTCGCCTACTATGACGAATACATGCCCGAGGACAGGCTGCAGGAGGACATCCGCCTGATGCAGCAAGCGGGGATCAACGTAATCCGCATCGCGGAATCCACCTGGTCCTCTGAAGAACCCGAGAACGGCGTCTTTGACTTCTCTCATGTAGAACGTGTGCTGCAGGCCACAGAGCAGAGCGGGATCAGCGTTCTGGTCGGCACCCCGACCTACGCCATCCCGCCGTGGCTGGCCGCCGAACATCCCGAGGTACTGGCCGTAACCGAAAAAGGCCCGGGCAAATATGGCGCCAGGCAGATCATGGACATCACCAGTCCTGCCTACCTCTACCACGCCGAGCGGGTTATCCGCAAGCTGGTGGAATGCGTCCAGAAGTACCCCCATGTTATCGGCTTTCAGCTCGACAACGAGACCAAGCACTACAACACCGCCGGGCCCAACGTCCTCAAGCAATTCACCCGCTATCTGCGGGCGAAATTCGGCACGCTCGAGGAGCTGAACCGCGCCTTTGGCTTCAGCTACTGGAGCAACCGTGTCGACGCCTGGGAGAACCTGCCCGACCCCACCGGCTCCATCAACGGCAGCTACCGCGCCGAATTCGAGAAGTTCCGGCGCGGCCTGGTCACCGAATTCCTCAGCTGGCAAAGCCGGATCGTCCGCGTGTACTTGCGCCCGGAGCAGTTTATCACGCACAACTTCGACTTCGCCTGGCGCGGCTATTCCTACGGTGTTCAGCCTGCAGTCGACCACAAGAAGGCCGCGGCCTGCCTCGACATTGCCGGTTGTGACATCTACCATCCCACCCAGTCGCGCCTCACCGGCAAGGAAATCGCCTTTGGCGGCGACCTGACCCGCGGGCTCAAGGCTGGCGGACAGGCCCAGGCGAGTACCGGTGGCCAGAGTCTCAGCGACGGTACTCAGGCACTCGGGTTCAATGGACAGAACTATCTCGTCCTC
>JAAYZH010000222.1 GCA_012514965.1 Clostridiaceae bacterium
AATAATTATACACGGGTCGGCGCATGTTGGGTGTAATTCACCCGTCAAGAGCAGTTGAAGATTCAGCACCTGCTAAATGTGGCAATTTTATGAAGATAAGTGCCGGCTTGCGCATATTTACTGATCGATATGTTAGAATTATAAAAAATAAGGGTAAAAGCTAGGGGTATTCTTGTGAGGGGTAAACCGGCGTTTTATTTTGTAGCAGGAGGCCGGTCTCGGTGAAGAAGATTTGTGAAGTTTTAGGCCAAACGAAACTGTTTGACAGCATGGATCACAGTGTGTTCCAACCCTACTGCTCCAGGACCAGTATTCGCTTGATCTGGAAAGGCGAGATCGTGGTCAACGAAGGAGACCGCTGTGAAGGAATATCTTCCGTGGTTTCGGGAACTTTGGCTGTGCAGAAGTACTCGGCGGACGGTGAATACGTCACGTTGAATCTTCTGGAACCAGGGGATAGTTTTGGCGAAGAATTTTTCTTCGGCTCGAATAAGGAATACACGTATTCTATCGAAGCAGTCTCGAACGCGCAGGTGATTCATGTGCCGCGTGACGTGATGATGAACATGCTTGAGAATGATGAAGAGGTGCGCGATAATTTCATGCGTGATCTTTCTGACAAGGTAAACGCCCAGTATTCCCGGATCAATATTCTTTCTCAGCGCAATCTTCGCCTGAAGATTTCCCGCTACCTGCTTGAGCTTCATTATCAGACGGACGAGGAAGAAGAACGCCGCTACGGTTACATGCAGAAGAAGACCCCTGTCTCCACTGCGTCGGTCGAGCTTCCGGTGTCGAAGGAAGTTGCGGCCAAACTCCTGGCTATGCCGAGACCTTCGTTTTCGCGGGAACTTGTGCGTATGGAGAAGGAAGGCTTGATCAGAGTAAGCGGCCGTGTCATTTGGCTGACGAATTTGGAAGCACTAGAAGCAGACGGCCAGATTGATGAGCTGGAGGATGAAGAATAAGGGCGGAGGACCCCAATGGTGCCTGAACAATTTTTCTACCTCACGATGGACGGCGGTTTCACGGCTTTTTTTGAAGCGCTGATTGATGAGATTCGCAATGGTCTCTTCTTGTTTAGCAGCCCTTGGGACATGTTTATTTCCGCGCTGGATGTTGCGGTTACGACCTTTGCTATCTATTATATTTTGCGCTTAATCAGCGATACCAGAGCCTGGCAGCTCCTCAAGGGCTTGCTGTGGCTTTTCTTCTTTACTTTGATTGCCGGCTGGCTTGGTCTGGGGACAATCAGTTTCGTACTTGTGAATTCCGTGTCGGTTTTGGCCCTCGGTCTCGTTGTCATTTTCCAGCCCGAGCTCAGGCGAGCGCTGGAGTCTGTCGGACGCAATTCCAGCTGGCTGTTTACAGCGCGCGATGAAGAGACCGATGGCGTCAAGCTGGTGCACAACATCATCGAAGCGATCGTTGTGGCCTGCGAAAAGATGGCAGCTGAGAAGACCGGCGCTCTCATTATTCTGGAACGCAAGACCAGACTTGGTGACTTGATTGAATCAGGTACAGCCGTGGTGCTGGACGCTGAGCTGACTTCGGCAACGCTGCGCCAGATTTTTTACAAGAATTCCCCCATGCACGATGGGGCGGTGATGATTCGCAAAGGCAGAATATTTGCTTCGCGAGTCCATGTTCCGCTCAGTGACAGTTATCAGTTGCGCAGAGAGATGGGGACTCGTCACCGTGCCGCGATCGGCGCGAGCGAAATCGGCGACGCAATTGCCATCGTCTGTTCGGAAGAGCACGGTACCATATCCATTGCCGTTCACGGACGTCTTTATACGCTTGATAACGCAGATGCTTTGCGCACGATCTTGCACCGTCTACTGGGTTCCCGTGAAGCGCTTGACGACCAGACCTTGCCTCGCCGTTTACGGAAAGTGCTTCGTTTTGACCGCATGCAGGTGATAAATGAGGAGAAAAACGAGGAAAACGCGAATGTGTCCTCGTCCACGAAAGCCGCTTTGGATTCGATTCACGCGTCTGCTGAAGAGGGGAACGAAAATGTCAATATCAGCGGTGTAGAGATCACATCAAAGCCCCACAGGAGCAGAATTCTCCTGATTGTTTTGGCCTTTGTTGCGTCGCTCTTCCTCTCGCTCTATGTCCGAGTCACGACGAACCCCATCACAAACCGCGTGTTCACGGTGCCCATCCAAACTGTAGGTCTGGATGTTCTGGACCAATATCAGCTGGATTATTTCAAGGCCGAGAATCAAGTTACGGTGACTATTCGCGGGCGAGAGAAAACACTGCGAGACCTGGTGAACAATCAGATTGACGCCACGATTGACTTCTCGCAAATACGGGAAGCGGGCACGGTTTCATTGCCTGTAAATATTTCGATCGATAATATATCTAATCTTGCGTACACGGTTACTTGGAGGAATCCTGACAGTGTAGTCGTGAACATTTATCAAGAAGAGACGATTCCGCCCACTTCAGGTAATGAATTCCCCATCCCCTCAAGCACAGGAGGCAATTAATGGTAAAGAAACTATGGAATGTCTTGTTGGTCATTATTCTGATCATGGCAGCTGTCCTGCTTTTGCTTTTTGCCTCGAATCGTTCCTTGGCAGCAAGCTCTGAAAGCGGGGGTGCTTCGGTACCGACGACGAGTGTTGCGAAGCAACAATGATTGCGTATGAGGTATCGCGCAACGCTTAATTGCATGATATTATCTATTGATAGAGTGAGTCTGACGTGATGTAGAGA
>JAAYZH010000223.1 GCA_012514965.1 Clostridiaceae bacterium
AGTCTCGAAAAGAAGGGATCTATCCGGCGACACAAAAGGAGAGAGTTACGAGTACGATGTATGATTTCGCTCGGCGGCAAGTACAAGTGAGTTGTATAATCAAACTTGTAATCAAGCGGGCGAGAAACCTCTCACCTTGCCATTGGCGGTGAAACCGCTCGAGCCATTCTAAAGCCTTCGAAACCTTTGAACCTTTAGAGCTTGAAAACTACCTCAGCTCGACAGCTGCTAAACTTACAGCCAAGCAGCCACGCCGCTGGAAATATTCGGTCAGAACAGAAGGGACGCGCACATGAGTTATATTTTTTGGGGCTTTTTTCTACTGGTCATCAACTTCAGCTTGGACCTGCCCCACTCGACGCCTCAGATTCCGGCCTACTTCGATCTGTTCCCGGACTTTTTGGGTTATGCCTTGATTGCGCTGGGTTTTGGCCAGCTCGATGACTTGACTGGGCGACGAAGCTCCACACATTTGCTGGGCTGGCTCGTTGCGATCCTCAGCTTCGTCTGGACCATGCTCAACGCCATGGGCCGTTACACCACTCTGACCCCCCTCTCTATCCTCGTGTTTCTGGGCTTTACCGGCCTTCACCTCTTGATCGCCTGGCTCATCGTACGCAAGGTTGCGGGCCTTGAGCTCCGCAGCGCCAGGGATTTTTATTCGCGTCCGCTCCTGTTGGCCTGGTTTGTCGAGCTGCTCGGGATCGCGTCTGCCTCGGTCCTGCGCTGGATCGTGCCGCAGCTGGCTTCGGTGACGAACCTCATCGGCATCGTGGCAGGCCTCCTCTACCTGATCAACCTGTGGAAGGCGAAGGATCAGATCCAGATTTACTACGATGCTCCACCACTCTATGAGAAGTAAGTGCCTGGCCGGTTTTGGCCAAAGCAGAAAGTGAGGTGCCTATGGCAACCACCCAAAAAACAGTTCCGTTAGCAGAGGACGTTCGTGCTTACATCGAAAGTATTGAACCTGTTCGACGCCGCGATGAGGCGGCTCGGCTCGTTGAGATCTATCGCGATGCCACAGGCCTCGAGCCGACACTCTGGACCGGCAATATGATCGGTTTTGGCCAGTACCATTACAAGTACAAGACCGGACACGAAGGCGATGCCATGATGACCGGCTTCGCGCCGCGCAAGGCAAAGATCTCCCTCTACCTCTATCTGGATGAGGCGACGCGTGAAGCGGATCTCGCCCGGCTGGGCAAAACCACCGCCGGTGTGGCCTGCGTCTACGTCAATAAGCTCGCTGACATCGATGAAGGCGTACTTCGTGAATTGATCCGGAAGACCATGGCGACGGTGAAGACCTGGTACCCTGAGGGGATCAAGGACTAGAGGAGGCAGCAGATGGGCAAAGTAAGCGTAAGCGGCTTGGCAACTCGCGTAGTGCCGCACGACCAGATGGCGATCAGTATGACCGTGAGTGCCAAGGGCAAAAACCTGCGGGAGGTAAATCTCGCCAACCAAAAACGCAGCAACAGCTTGCTTGAGGCCTTGGCAGAGGCGGGGCTGGACCTCGCGGCCGTCAAGCTTGAGCAGGACACTATCGAGAAGACCTGGGGCCCGGACAATGCCGAACTCTTGCAGCAAAGCCGTGTCTACAAGCTGGAAGGCTCGCTTGACCTGCGGCTGCTGAATACCGTGTCAGCCCTGCTCAGCGAAAACATTGAGGACGGCAGTTTTCGCGTGTCCTTCGCCCGTTCCGATGCACAGGACATTCAGAGTCAGCTGATCCGCGAGGCCCTGCTCGATTCGCGCGCCAAAGCGCAGATGATAGCCGATACCCTGGGCCAAAAACTCCTGGGCCTCGACCAGATCGAGGTCGCAGAGCAGATAAATGAAGTGCCGTTCCCAAGAGCCGAGCGCCTGGCATATGGGGCCAAAGCTCTGGCCCTGCGCGACTCCGGACCTGCCGACCGGCTCGGGCCCTCCGAAGTGCGCTTTGAGCGCCAGGTCCATGCCACCTGGCTGATCGAGTAGACGTTGCCGTCGTGCGCCGTGCGTCGCGCAGGGGGCGGCGGCAAGCAGGGGTGGCAACAAGGCCTGGACCGGTTTGCCTTGCGAGCCATTCGTGCTATGCTCTAAGGAGAGCAAAGGAGGCCTGACGAAATGAAGAAGAAGTTTTTATTTTATGCGATGCGCGGACAGAAGATGTGTTTCCTGCACGTGCTGATGAACGCCGTCGATCTGGACAAATCCGGCTATGAAGTGAAGATCGTCTTTGAAGGCGAAGCAGTGACTCTGCCGCCTGTGCTGGCTGACGAGAAGAACCCGCTGTACCAGAAATGCCTGGAGCTTGGGCTCATTGCTGGAGTCTGCAAAGGCTGCGCCTCGACACTGGGAGTCCTGGACAAGATCGAAGCCCTCGATCTTCCTCTCCTGACAGACATGAATGGCCATGCCGGTGTCAAACCCTTCATCGAACAAGGCTATCAAGTAGCCGTATTCTAATCCCTAGCAGCAGATAATCACTTGAAGCCGGCGGGCGTACTTTGTACTCTCATGCCGGCTTTGTTCTTCTTAACCTATTTTTAAACTAGGGGGGCTGTAAAATCTTCTGTCAAGGTGATAGAATAGACTTGTTTAAGAGAAATTCCGCGAACAAGAAGAGTATCTTAGGCAATGGTGATTACCGGCAATCCACGCCATCCCAATAACGACAGCCGGTGGTAGTTTTTATCTGCTAACCTCAACAGCCGAGGAAGAGCCTGCAGGCGCTCTGATGTGAGTACCCGAAAGGCGAAAAAGGACTGAGGAGCAGAGTTTTTACAGAAAAATCAGCAAACAAAAACAGCATCAAAAACCATTAAAGTGACAACGAGACGGTGTGGCACTTCTGTAGTGCTACCGAAACGGGAATCGCCGCTTTGGTATATCTGCTGCAAATGTGCACCCTGACTTGTCCCAACGATGGCAAGAAGGTGTTCTAATGCTGAGGAAACTCAAAACCTGGGTCGGTCTATCCGGCCGCAATCTGCTCTTTATCAGCCTGGGCTCGGCGATCATCGCCTTTGCCATGATCAATGTCCAC
>JAAYZH010000224.1 GCA_012514965.1 Clostridiaceae bacterium
GGAACCCCCAATCGCGGCTTTGCCGCCCGGGATCCTGAATCGCGGCTCTTCCCCCCGGAACCCCCAATCGCGGCTTTACCGCCCGGAAACCCGAATCGCGGCTTTGCCGCCCGGAACCCCCAATCGCGGCTTTGCCGCCCGGAACCCCGAATCGCGGCTTTTCCCACCGGAACCCCGAATCGCGGCAGAGCCGCGATTCGGGGGTTTGAAGGTCAGCCTTTGGCCGCAGCTTATGCAAATTTGAAGATCAGCCTTTGGCCGCGGCTTATGCAAATATGTGGTCAAAAAAGAGTGGCAAGGGTGTGCCGTGCTCGATGCGATTGTCAAGAGCGATCAGGTTATCCAGGTACATTTCTGCCGCTTCTGTGTAGAGTTGGCGCAAGGTGGGGATGTAATCCTCGGGCTTATCTGTCCAGCACTGGGAATCGGGATTCTCACGTGTGGGAGGGGCGATGAGCATGCCGAAATATTTGCCCCACAGACCCTTCTTCTTCATCAGGAAACGTAAGAATCGATACATGGGAACATTCGGAGCGCGCAACAGGACTCGTAGATTATGCATGTCGCGAACGGACATTTCCACGCGTTCCCGGGATATCTCTTCCCGCCACGGCGCGTAAGCCATATCCGCGGCTTCCAAGGTCGCACGATCACGCGGGCAGTGCTTGTGCAGTTTGTATTTCCAAGGAATCTCCCCTATTTCTCGCAACAAGTGGGCATCGAAATCGGTTTCCAGGGCCAGGTGATGGGATTCATCCTTTTGGACACTGAATACATAGGGGTGGGCGATTGCGTCGAGAGTAAAATGGCCCACTAGCCCCATCAGATAACCGCGAAGCAAAGGCGGCAGCTGAACAATGTCGCCGGAGAAATCCTTGTAGGGGGAGAGCATCTTCTCAATCACTTCGCGTCCGCTGTATTGATGCAGTTTTTCGCCAAATTCCAACGCTGTCTTGTCTCGGAAAACTGAGCCGAAGAAGAAAAAATCCGGCCCTTGCAAGCCCAGAACAAAGGGTCCCTCGGCTAGTTCTAAGATCGTCTTATCTTCTGCGGGGAGCACCGCCTTGACGTTGCGTCCTAACAAATAATGAGCAAATACACCGGGCATGAGGCCTCCTCTTCTGTTTCCGTTCCATCGAGTTACGGTGTGAACCTGGTCGACCTCGGTCAGGCACCGTTATAGTAGTTCACAGCTGCAAGGATCTTCCTCCGGCAATTAAACTGCGCGTACACCGAGCTCATCCACGCCGTGAGCTTGGAGAATCCGGCGAATTTCGTCGGGTACATAGGCGGTCAGAGGGTAGCCCCGGCGACGCAGCGCTTCGGCAGCATGCCCCATAAGGAAAGGCTGTCCCGCGTAATCAAGCATGGGCAAGTCGTTGTATTGGTCACCAAAAGCATAGACCTGCCCGGCCTCGAGTCCCAAGCTGTTGCTCAAGTGCGCAAGCGTTCCGCCCTTGTCCGCGGCATTGAAATCCAGCCAGGTGTCACCGGCTACCGTAATCTTGAACGATTCGCCCCACTCATCCGCGAACCTTTCGTACTGCGCCAGAGCACCCTCAGGGCAGTAGGCAGACACTTTCATGATTGGTTCGTCGATGTCCAGAAAACTGTCAATCAGCAGAACGCGGTTCCCTAGTCCCGCAATCGCTTTGTGAAAGCCATGATTGTGAGGCTTCATCAAGCTGGCAGTGCTGGTACTGACCAGGACCTCCAGGCCGGGAGCTGCCTCAATCGCGGCCGCCAGATCGGCGACGGTGGTCTTCGGGACCGAATATTCCAGGAGCAGCCGGTCCTTGTGAAAGAGCTGACCGCCGTTGGTACTGATGAAGTAGATCTCGTCTTTGACCGGGGCAAAGAGGCTGGTCAGGCTTGCGTAGTCACGGCCGCTAGCCGCTACAAACTGGATATCATGTGCCAAGCCGCTGCGAATCAGTGTGAAGAGCTCTTCGGGCAGGGCCTTTGCCCCTTCCTGGAGCAGGGTTCCATCTACGTCACTGGCGATAAGGGCTTTCCACATGTAGTTTATCTCCTGATGGCTTGCCGCCTCAATTTGAGGCAACGATTGTTGAATGAGTTAAGTTTAGCTGGTTTCGGGCTAGAGTGCCGTAATGTATGCGTTAAAAGATGCCAAAGCGTACGATTAGGAGGCTGAGAGAAAATCCAGCGGGTTATCGTCATATTCCAGAGGCGGTCGTGGCAAATTTCGTCGCTAGCGTAAAACAAGGCGAATGGCTTCTTTCGCGCCTGCAAAAGGCCCTTTCTGTTTGGCACATAGCTGTGAATTCAAAACGCGTGTACTAATGAGTTAAATTGACGTCCGCTGCTTGCGGGTCCTATGATGGAATCAACAGATCTGCTGCGAAATCTACAGGCAGCAAGCAGAAAGCGAGGGACGGACAATGACAGAATCGAAAGTCTGGCGCTGGGGCATCATGGCGCCCGGTACCATTGCCAGAGGCTTTGCAGCTGCGCTGAGGGGCCTCAAGCGAGCCCGTTTCCAGGCAGTGGCATCACGGAGCCTCGTGCGCGCGGAAGCCTTTGCGGCTGAATTCGGGGCCGAAAAGGCCTATGGCTCTTATGAGGAGATTTTGGCCGACCCTACGGTCGATGTGGTGTATATCTCCACCCAGAATCCCCACCATGCTGAGCTGATTCGAATGGCTCTCGAAGCAGACAAGCATGTGCTGTGCGAGAAGCCATTCACCCTTAACCACACAATGGCTGCTGAGCTGGCAGAGCTGGCCCAAAGTCGCGAGCTCTTTCTGATGGAGGCCATGTGGACACGCTTTCATCCGGTGACCCGAACGGTTGTCGAGTGGATTGAAGAAGGGAAAATCGGCGAAGTAGTCCACTTGATCGCGGACTTCGGCTTCCACGGCAGCGTAGATCTCTCCTCCCGCGTCATCGACCTGAGCAGCGGCGGCGGAGCCTTGCTCGACGTGGGCGTTTACTGCGTCTCTTACGCCTCCATGCTTTTCGGCAAGCAGCCTCGCGCAGTCACATCGTTGACAGATCAGATGCCCTCGGGTGTCGACCTCACGAACAGCCTGGTTTTTGATTACGGCGAGGGGCGGCAGGCACGCCTCAGCTCCAGCGTGATTCACCGCCTCCCGAACGCCGCGGTCATCGTCGGCCGGCGCGGCATCATCGAGGTTCCGAACTTTGGCCATCCGCATGGAGCCACCTTACGACTTTTCGGACAGAATCAGTTTGACCTCAGCAAAGTCACCGAGCAGATCGAACACGAAGACTTGGTCAATGGTTTCGAATACGAGATTCTTGAAGTGATGAACTGCCTTGATCAGGGGCTGACTGAGAGTCCTCTTCTGCCAATGCGCGAGACTGTGGCTATCCTCGAGACCATGGACAAGCTGCGCGCGGACTGGGGTCTGCGTTACCCCGGCGAATAAGCGGCTCTGGCTGCCAAACAGAAAGCTGCCCGGCAAGACTCTAAACGAGGCTTACGGGCAGCTTTCTGATGTATTGGTAAGGGTTTACACCTCCAGATCGAGCAGGAGGTTCTGGTAGTGTTCGCTTCTTGCGATTACTTTCTGGGCAAAAGGGCAAGTAGCAATGATCTTGAGTTCTTCTTCTTCCGCCATACGGGCAACTCTGTCGACAAGTTTCTTGCCGACGCCCTGGCCGCCGAGCTCATCGGACACATAGGTATGGTCGACGATAATCACGTTTTCTCTGGACGGCACCCAGGTAATCTCTGCTATTGCCTTATCCTCGGCCTCGCCGATATAAAAACGCTGATTTCCTTTTTTTATCTCGTGCATCTCTGTTCCTTTCTACAAACCGTTGGTAGGAGTATTGGACGGATTGAAAAATTCGCTTGTACTTACTATATACTTTTTTTCACTATTTGCATCATGCGATTGTGCTTTTTGTACTAATTGCTAATTTCTTCCCCAAGACTTATGCACTGTGTATGATTCTGCTTCAAGTGTCGAGAGCCCCGACATTTGCCGAGGCTCTCGCGAATAATTTGCGGTGACAATCTCCCGTGATTAGAGGAGCTGGGGATCGGTCTCCCAGGCTGTCAGACTCGCGGGATCCGCGGCATTTGTGTCACGGCCGGTCGGGGGCAGGTCTTTGGCCGATGCCGGCATAGCCGGGTCGGTCGGGTAGTTCAGATCAGCGTTGCGGGCATTGTCTTTGGCCCACGCAGCACGGCTGTCGGATAGCATCGGAGTGAGGTCGACCTTCTCGATGTCGATGCCAAGAGCCTCGGCTACACCCTTGCCGTAGGCGGGATCAGCCATGTAGCAGTGCACAATGTGACGATGCTTGATCTGCATGGTCGAATCACCCATGTTACGAGCCGTATTCTCGAACAAGACCAGCTGCTGCTCGGGGCTCATCGCGCGGAAAAGCTCGCCGGGCTGGGTGTAGTAGTCGCTGTCGTCTTCACGGAAGTCATAGGCCAAAACATCGCCGCCTTGCTCCACTGGTTCAGCTGTCTCGGGATGATCCGTCCAGTTACCGTAACTGTTTGGCTCGTAGTGCAACTCACTGCCGCGATTGCCGTCGACTCGCATCTGACCGTCACGATGGTAGCTGTGGGGGTTCTTGACGCCGCGCGGCGCGTTGACCGGGATCTGGTGATGGTTGACACCGAGGCGATAGCGCTGGGCATCTCCGTAAGCGAAGAGCCTAGTCTGCAGCATGCGGTCAGGCGAGTAGCCGATACCGGGGACATTATTCGCAGGGTTGAAGGCTGCCTGCTCTACATCGGCAAAGTAGTTGTCCGGATTGCGGTTGAGTTCGAATTCACCGACTTCGATGAAGGGGAAATCCTTCTTGTGCCACATCTTCGTCAAGTCAAAGGGGTTGTACGGCATCTCACGCGCCTGCTCCTCTGTCATCACCTGAATATACATAGTCCACTTGGGATAGTTGCCATTCTCAATCGCCGTATAGAGATCGCGCTGATGGCTCTCGCGATCACCCGCCACAACCATGGAGGCCTCCTGGTCGGTCAAAGTCTGGATCCCCTGCTGGCTGCGGAAGTGAAACTTCACCCAGTGGCGCTGATTGTCCGCATTGATCAAGCTGTACGTGTGGCTGGAGAAGCCATGCATAAAGCGATATGACGACGGAATACCGCGGTCACTCATGGTAATGGTCACCTGCAGGAGGGCCTCAGGGAGCGAAGTCCAGAAGTCCCAGTTCGTATTGGCACTGCGCATATTGGTGCGCGGATCACGCTTGACGGCGTGGTTCAGATCAATGAACTTCTTGGGATCGCGGAAGAAGAAAACAGGTGTGTTGTTGCCCGCCAGGTCCCAGTTGCCCTCCTCCGTGTAAAACTTCAGGGCAAAACCACGGATATCGCGTTCAGCATCCGCCGCGCCGCGCTCGCCTGCCACGGTTGAGAATCGGGCAAACATCTCTGTCTGCTTACCGACCTCCGAAAAGATCTTCGCCTTCGAATACTTGCTGATGTCGTGGGTTACCGTAAAGGTGCCAAAAGCTCCGGATCCCTTCGCGTGCATGCGGCGCTCAGGAATGACTTCGCGATTAAAGTGGGCGTGCTTCTCAAGCAGCCAGGCGTCCTGGACCACCTGCGGTCCGCGAGGGCCGGCTGACATTGTATCCTGATTGCTGATCACCGGCGCGCCGTTCTCACGGGTGATGCCGGGGCGCTCGCCCTTGCGGTCATTGCGACTCGGCACAGATTCTCCTACGTTATTCTTCATCATCGGATCTTTCATAGTATTCGTTCCTCCATTTATTTGATTTCCCTGCTTGAGGGTTAAAGGCTTATAATCTTTGCCGGCAGTGAAATAGCGGGTTGGCTAGTTTACTGTTTATAGGTTTAGAATTATTCTAAATTGCCTTTCTATTTTAACAAGGCCAAAAACATCTTTTCGTAACAAAAAGAGCTTCTTCTGGGTAAATTTTTCAGCTAAAATGCCTAAATCCAGTGCTAGGATGAGATTATGACAGTAGCTTCAGAATAAGTTTACGAGCTCTTTACAGTTTAGGGTTACACTCGTGCCGCAACGTCGATTTTTCATTCATGTCATGTGGTCATCATGTTCCCTTTCTGCTAAACGATCCGTATAGCTGTGTTTTGGCCAAAGTGCGGCTGGACATTTTGTCCAGATCAGGGGGGCGGTGGACAAATCTGACGCTTATCGGAGCCCCGAACCCAGATAACCGTCATCTTTGGCCATATCCGCTAGTGTTAAACGATATCCGGAAGATCCGCCCTCCGAACCGAGGCAATCGACCTTTGCCGACACCCCCTAAACGTGCACCCAGCTGCACGACGAAAAAGAGGAGCCCGCAGGCCCCTCTTCAATCACTGCAGCAGATACACCATTACTCGGTGCGCAGTGCTTCCACCGGATCTTTCTTCGCTGCCATGCGCGAAGGCAGAATGCCGGCAATCAGGGTGAGAATCACAGAAATACCGACCAGGATCGCACCGACCTCCAACGGCAGGACAGCGTTCAGGTTTTCGATCTCAGTGAGTCTGTGGACGATGTTATTGATTGGGATCGTGAGCAAGCCGGCGATTCCGACCCCCAGCAAGCCTGCCGCCAGACCTTCGATCACCGTTTCCGCGCTGAAGACGTTCGAGATATCTCGCTTCGAAGCGCCCATGGCTCTGAGGATACCGATCTCCTGGGTACGCTCGAGCACTGAGATGTAGGTGATGATACCAATCATGATGGACGAGACGACAAGCGAGATGGCGACGAAGGCGATCAGCAAGTAGGAGATACCGCTGATGATCGCCGTGATGGAAGACATCAAGAGCGCGACGTAGTCGGTGTAGGCGATCTTGTCGCCTTCGACGGCTGCGTCGTTGTAGCCGGCGATGGCGTCGGAGATCGCGTCTTTGTCGCGGAAGCTGGTGGAATAGATATAAATGGCTTCCGGTGACTCAAGGCTGACATCTCCCAGCAACGCCAGGTTCTCGGAGAGGCTGGAGTCGGAGTGTGTGGGGGGCATGAACTGATCGTAGAGTTTGGCCAGCTGTTCTTCGGTGAATTCCTGCTGGTCGTAGAGGGAGGCGCGAGTGGCTTCGTCGACGGTTGCCAGACGCTGTTCGGCTCCGGCTCTGAATTCGGCTTTGATGCGCTCAGCGCTGGCTTCGCGGACAAAACCGAAGAGGGTTTCGTCGTCCATACCTGCGATGTATTCCTGCACGGTGGCTTCTTCTACGCCCATTTCAGCGGCGTACTGGCCGACCACCTGGGTTTCGATCTCTTCACGCGTGTATTCGCCCATTCGTTCGTCTACAAGTCTGGCGAGCTCTGCATCCGCCGGTACGCCCTGAATCCAGGTGTAGTAGATGGCTTTGCGAACGGGGGTCTGCTCGGCTGCATAGACTGAAAAGTCTTCCGCTTTTTCGGCCGGAGTCGGGTCGACCGTGGCTTCGGTGCGGAAAGGCAGGCCGTTGAAGACGTCGACATCGTCAGCGGTTTTTTGCTCCTGGATGATTTCGGATGCAATGTTGCGTGTGATAATTTGCTCCGTAAGGGCCGTGGTATAGCCTATGGCGCCTTGCAGCATATGCGCTGTTGCTTCCGGATTCTCGCGGATGATGCCGGTGATTTTGAGCGGGATACCGACTTCTTCTGCGTTATAGAGGAAATCGACGCCGGCTTCGGTGGCGCTCAGGTCGCTCCATAATTCGGTTTCAGAGTTGTAGGAGTAGCTCTCACTGGGCAGGACGAGCTTGTATTCTTTGGCCAAAACTTCATCGAAAGTCCAGGATTGGGCCTCACCCTGGCTGATGGTTTCGCCTTCGGCCAGCTGTGTCATCATGGCGTCAATTTCGGCCGGATCCTTGAGCCCCAATGTATAGAGGGCCATGTCGGAGATCTCATTGCGGCTGCTCATGACCAGGACGACTTCATCGAAGGCTTGCGGCCAGCTGCCGCGGATGAGGTCATACTGTTCCGCCAGCATTGGGCTGATCATCTCACCGTTCTCGCCGGCTAACATCTCTTCAAAATGCTCAACCTGTCCGAGCGGGGAAAAGCGTTGCGTCATGCCCTGCTGCATAGGATTGTCGTCCATGTAGTCGTCCATGAGCTCCAGAATGTCGGCCTTGAAAATGTTGCCGTCCGGATCGGTGGTGTAGATGGGAGGGTTGATGTCGTACGAGTAACGAATAGAAGATATGTGCCCCTGCAAATCTGCGTTGTTCTCCAGAAAGTCCCGGAATGGCGGGAGATTGTTGCTTGTGCTCTCGAGATTCGTCACAGAGCTCATCATGCGGTAGAGGACATCACGGGAGTAGACAAGTTCTTCTGTCGGCGGGGCCGGTTCGACTTCGTCTTCGCCCGTGCCGGCCGGACGGCCCCCGCGCATGAGATTCGTAAAGAGCTGGGTGGTATCCACAGCCTCCTTCTCGATCGTGATTGGGTACACGGTCAAGGTATCTTCCTGAATCTTGTCGACGTAGACTTGGATGCCGTTCGAAAGGGCAAAGATCAGCGCGATGCCGATAATACCGATCGATCCTGCGAAAGCAGTGAGGGCGGTACGGCCCTTCTTCGTCATCAAGTTCTTGAGCGAGAGGCTGAAGGCAGTGAGGTAATTCATCTTTGCCCGGCCGGATTTGGCCTTGCGCGGAGCTTTGGCCTTGTCAGCGGTGTAGGGATCACTGTCGGAAGTGAGGAGGCCATCCTTCATCGTGACGGTGCGGGTCGCGTACTTCTCGGCCAGCTCGGGATTGTGCGTCACCATAATGACGAGCTTCTCCCCGGAAATCTCCTTGAGGATGTCCATGATCTGGACAGAGGTCTCGCTGTCCAGTGCGCCGGTCGGCTCGTCGGCCAAAATAATGTCCGGATTCGTGACCAAGGCGCGGGCAATGGCTACACGCTGGGACTGACCGCCGGATACCTGATTCGGACGCTTCTTCAGCTGGTCACCCAAGCCTACTTTTTCGAGGGCTTCTATGGCGCGGCGGCGGCGCTCCTCGCGGGAGATGCCCGAAATCGTCAAGGCCAGTTCAACGTTTGCCAGGACAGTCTGGTGCGGGATCAGGTGATAATTCTGAAAGACGAAGCCAATCGAGTGGTTGCGGTAGGTGTCCCAGTCTCTATCCTTGTAGTCCTTCGTCGAACGTCCGTTGATGATCAGGTCTCCGCTGGTGTACTGGTCCAAGCCACCGACGATATTGAGCAAGGTGGTCTTGCCGCAGCCGGAAGGTCCCAGGACTGCGACGAACTCATTCTCGCGGAAGCTCAGGTCAATGCCCTTAAGGGCGTGAATCCTGTGCTCCTGGAGTTTATATTCTTTCTTTATATTGACTAATCTCAGCATGTGATGTGAGCCTTTCGTACCGCTGTGCGGCCAGGTGTCTGGAGATCGGTGCGTTTGCGCAGATAGAAACCGCACGTAAGCAGAATGATGCAAAATAGATTCAAACTAGTTTACAGATTTTTTTTGGCAGGTGTATGAGCAATTGATCAATAATTTCTATCGTTTTCAATTTGGCCAAAATTGCCGCTAAATCCGCCATGTAAATCCATTGTATGGTGAGGCGCACAATGCTTACAAGATTTATCGAAATAAATTTACTCATTTATACCACTATAATTCAACCTTCAGTTTTGATATAATAAAAGCAATTAAGCGTAACAAATGTGACGCTGATAAGGAGGGTTCACATGCCGCATATAGAGTTTGACATGAGCATTCTAGACCCCGCACTATTGCAGGAATTAGATGAATTCATTGAAGTGCAAGAGTTTCCGCAGGAGAGTATCATCGCGATCCTGCACAAAGCCCAGGAGCTTTTTCTCTGGCTGCCGCGCGAGTTGCAGCTCCACATTGCTCGCAAGACGGATTTGCCCGCCGCACGCATCCATGGCATCGTTTCTTTCTATTCTTTCTTCCTCGAAGAACCGAATGGCAAGTATACCGTGAGTGTCTGTATGGGTACTGCCTGCTTTGTCAAAGGCGCTCAGCCCATCCTGGATGAGTTCCGCAAACAGCTGGGCATGGGGCCTAAGGACAAAATCACGAAGGACGGCGTTTTCTCCCTGAATGACGTACGTTGCATTGGCGCTTGCGGCCTGGCTCCGGTGGTCCGCGTCAATGAGAAGATCTACGGTCACTTTAAGGTAGAACAGGTCAAGGAAGTCATCCAACACTATCGCGAACTGGAGGAACAAGCCCAGTGATCGTACTGAATACCTATGAAGATCTACGCAAGGCATATGAGGAGCTCTCTCCTCTCCTGAATAAACGTCGCGAAGGGCATGCCGGAATCCCCACCCCGCACAAGCGCGAGCTCCTGGTCTGCGGCGGCACAGGCTGTCATTCGTCTGAGAGCCTTGAGCTGATGCAGGCGCTGCAGGCAGCCGTGGACGAGCAATCCATCGACGCGAAAGTCGTCCAGGTCGGCTGTTTTGGCTTTTGCGCGCAAGGCCCCATCGTCCAGGTTATGCCTGACAACGTTTTTTATGTCCAGGTCAAAATGACGGACATCCCTGATATCATCGAAACACATCTCAAAGGCGGCGAACCGATTGAGCGTTTGCTCTTCGTGGATCCTGCCTCCGGAGAAGTCCAGCACGACCACGCGTCAATGGCCTTTTATGAGAAACAAGAGCGCATCTCGCTGCGAAACTGCGGCTTGATCGACCCTGAAAGCTTTGAAGAATGTCTGGCAGCCGGCGGCTACCTGGCTTTGGCCCAGGCTCTCGAGACAACGACGCCTGACCAGGTGGTCCAAGTAATCAAGGACAGCGGCCTCAGAGGGCGCGGCGGCGGGGGTTTCCCGACCGGACTGAAATGGGATCTTTGCCGCAGAAGCCCCGGCACCGAGAAATACGTGATTTGCAATGCTGACGAGGGCGACCCGGGCGCATTCATGGATCGCAGTATTCTCGAAGGTGATCCGCATTCCATCGTGGAGGCCATGATCATCGCGGGTTACGCAATCGGCGCCAACGATGGCCTGATTTACATCCGCGCTGAATATCCTTTGGCCGTCAACCGTCTGAGAATCGCGATTCGCGAAGCAGAAGAAGCCCAGCTGCTGGGTGACAACATCCTCGGATCCGGTTTCAACTTCCACCTCCGCATTGTCCTTGGCGCCGGCGCTTTCGTCTGCGGCGAAGAAACTGCCTTGATCCGCTCCTGTGAAGGTCATCGCGGCGAGCCTACCCGCAAGCCCCCCTTCCCGGCCCAGAGCGGTTTCCGCGGCAAGCCTACAAATGTGAACAACGTCGAGACGCTGGTCAACATCCCTATCATTTTGACCAAAGGCGCAGACTGGTACAGCAGCATCGGCACGGAAAGCTCTAAAGGCACAAAGGTCTTCGCTTTGGCCGGCACGATCAATAACATCGGCCTGGTCGAAGTTCCGATGGGCACCACACTCCGCGAAATCATTTATGATATCGGCGGCGGCATCCCCAATAACAAAGCCTTCAAGGCCGTCCAGACCGGCGGACCTTCCGGCGGTGTTATTACCGAAGCCGACCTCGATACCCCGATTGATTATGAGAGCTTGAAGAAGATTGGTTCGATGATGGGCTCCGGCGGCATGATCGTCATGGACGAAGACAACGACATGGTCGACATCGCTCGCTTCTACCTCGAATTCACGACCGCGGAATCCTGCGGCAAGTGTACTCCCTGTCGCGTAGGCACCACGCGCATCCACGAGATGCTCGAGACGCTCCTGGCACAGGAAGGCGATGAGATGCTCCTGACCAAGTTGCACAACCTCTGCCTCACTGTCGAAGACACAGCGCTTTGCGCCTTGGGCCAGACAGCCCCGAATCCGGTGCTCAGCACAATGAAGTACTTCCCTGAGGAGTACCTGCGCTACGCCCGCCGCGAGGTTAAGAAATCCTACTGGATCGACCCTGAAGTCTGCATCGGCTGCACGAAGTGTAAGCGCGTCTGCCCGGTCGAATGTATTACCGGCTCGGTCAAAAAGGCGCATGTCATCGACGAGAACGCCTGTATTGCCTGCGGAGCCTGCGCTGCGGCTTGTCCCGTACAAGCGATCCACAAGCCTAAGTAAGTTGAGGAGGAAGAGAATTTTATGGATCTAAAAAATCTGATTCGTGTAACGATTAATGATATTCCGGTCTTGGTGCCCGAAGGCTCCACCATTTTGGACGCCGCCAAACGCGCCGAGGTCTACATCCCGACTCTCTGCCACCTCAAGCTGGACGACTTTGCTATCGAGAACAAGCCTTCCAGCTGCCGTGTCTGTATGGTCGAAGTCGAAGGCAGACCGCGTCTCTGCACTGCCTGCTCGGAAACCGCTACCGACGGCATGGTAGTCAGTACGAACAGTCAGAGAGCTCTGCGCGCAAGACGCACAAACGTCGAGCTGCTGCTATCGAATCACCCCCAGCTCTGCTTGACCTGCGCCAAGAACATGGACTGCGAATTGCAGAAACTCGCACATGACATCGGCTGCCGCGAAATCACTTACAGCGGCAAGCGTTCGCACCACCCGGATGATGAGACCTCATACTCTGTCATTTCGCACCCCGACAAGTGCATCATGTGCCGCCGCTGCGAGACCATGTGCAACGAGGTCCAGACCGTCGGCGTGTTATCCGCTCTCGACCGCGGTTTCTCGACTGTCGTACGCACGGCTTTCCACCTCGACATGACCGAGACTTCCTGCACCAAGTGCGGTCAGTGCGTAGCGGTCTGCCCGACCGGCGCTTTGACCGAGACCAACTGCACACACAGAGTCTGGCGCGCGCTGCAGGATCCCTCCAAGCACGTCGTCGTCCAGGTCGCTCCCGCCGTCCGCGTTGCCTTGGGCGAAATGTTCGGTATGGCTGCCGGTACCATCAGCACCGGCAAGATCTGCACTGCCCTCCGCAAGCTCGGCTTCGACGGCATCTTTGACACCGACTGGGCGGCCGACCTCACCATCATGGAAGAAGCTTCGGAGATCGTTCACCGCCTATCTACCCCGGGTTCGACTTTGCCCATCCTGACCTCTTGCTGCCCGGCGTGGGTCTACTTCGTCGAGAGTCAGTTCCCTGACATGCTGGACATCCCTTCGACCTGCAAATCTCCCCAGATCATGTTCGGTACAATGGCCAAAACCTACTACGCAGAACAGAAGGGACTTGATCCCAAGGATATCGTGGTCGTCTCCATCATGCCCTGCCTGGCCAAAAAGTCCGAGGCTCGTCGTCCTGAACTGATGAACGACGGCATGAAAGATGTCGACATCGTGGTCACCACCCGTGAATTCGGGCACATGCTGATCGAAATCGGCCTTGACCTCAATCAGATGACAGACAGTAACTTCGACAGCATCATGGGTGAGTCTACAGGCGCATCCATCATCTTCGGAACTACCGGCGGCGTTATCGAAGCTGCACTTCGTACTGCTTCTGAATGGATTACAGGTGAACCTCTGAAATCTGTCGAGCTCACCTCTCTGCGCGGCTTTGACGGCATTCGTGAAGGCACCGTAACCATCGGCGACCGTGATCTCCACGTAGGCATCGCACATGGCCTGGGCAATGCGCGACGCTTGCTCGAAGGAATCCGAGACGGCGAATTTCACTATGATGCCATCGAGATCATGGCTTGCCCCGGCGGCTGTATCGGCGGCGGCGGTCAGCCCTATCACCATGGTGACATGGAGATCCTCCTCAAGCGCCAGCAAGCCATCTATCGCGAAGACCGCGGCAAGATGATCCGCAAGTCGCATGAGAATCCTATGATCAAGAAGATCTACGATGAATACCTCGGCGAACCATACGGTCCGAAAGCCCACGAGCTCTTGCACACGACATATACACCAAAGCCGAGGATCTAGAGCCTCATGCCTTTTGTCCTTCAAAAGGGACCATCTGTCTTGGCAGATGGTCCCTTTTCTTTCTGGAATGTATTTTGGATATCTTTGAAGAAGGGGCTGTCTCTCATCAATCGATTGATGAGAGACAGCCCCTTCTTCTGCTCTTTGGTGGACTGGGGCAGGGCGAGTAACGAGATGAAGTGCCCTCAGCCTGGAATATCGAAAATTTTGTCCACCGCACCCTCCGATCTGGACAAAAATTGTGAAAGTGTGTGCCCGCGCCGAGGCCACTGAAAAAGTCCGTCTATTTAGTGTCATTTTTGTGTAATGGTATCTGTTCGCGAAAAATAGGATAATAGGAGCATACAAAAACAAGGTAGAAGAGGGTATAGCCAATGTTGCGGACAGACAATCAGATTAAGCTAAGTGAATTTGGAAATCTCTACGATCTCGTGGTACCAAAGAACAACCTCCTGCGAAAGATCAAGGAAAACATCGATTTTAGCTTCGTCAATCCGCTGCTGAAGAAGCAATACTGCGAGGCGTTTGGCAGGCCGGCCAAAGAACCGGAGATGATGTTCAAGATCATGTTTTTGAAGCGCTTGTACGACCTGTCCGATGAGGTTCTGGTCGACAACTTAGGCTATAACATGGCCTTCAAATACTTTATCGGCCTGGATCCTGAAGACCACACGATCGATCCGAGTCTGCTGACCAAATTCCGCAAGACCCGCATAACGGAAGACATCCTAGAGGAGATGCTGGCTGAGACCATACGCCAGGCCATCGAAAAGGGCTTGCTAAAGAGCCGCTCCATTATCGTGGATTCCACGCATTCGGCCAGCAAAGGCAA
>JAAYZH010000225.1 GCA_012514965.1 Clostridiaceae bacterium
GCCTATCTGGTGGTCTATCCGGTCGCGCTCTACCTGCAGCGCCTGCAGGACGCCGCCTACAGCTATTCTTACAGTCCCTATGATAGTTATGCCCTGAATTTAGCACCGTTAACGGTAACTACGATTATCGTAGCCGCCATCACTCCCTTTATCGTCTTACGTTTTTTGTACAGCAAGCCGACTATGGATACCTATTTCTCTATTCCGATCAGCCGCACCAAGCTATTTCTTAAGCACTTCGTCTTCGGCTGGCTGATGATCCTGATTCCGCTCCTGGTGAGCCATTTGCTGGGTTATCTGATTCACCTGAATGTTGTCACCCAGCAAGTAAGTCAGGCGGCACCCTACACACTGCCTACCTTCCTCGGCCAGGCAGCGCTGCTGGCAGCAGGATCTCTGATTCTACTCATGCCTTCGACCCTGGCAATTTTGTTTACGACCAATCTCTTCAACGGCATGCTCTACGCGGGTGTCTTGCACTTCCTGCCTTTGACGATCCGTCTGGTGTGGAGTCTGTTTGCCCGTAATTTTATTGGTTTCACGAAGCTTTCTTCTACGGACTTTTCGGATGAACTGCCCTGGATCGAATTCCACGAAGTTTACGTACGAGCTTTTGCGGATCACAAGGAAATTTCGTTTGTCTTGCCTCTCCTGATCTGGTTCGTGATCGCGATCGGCCTCGTGGCGATCAGCATGCGTCTGTTCTATGACCACCGGGTGGACCGCACCGATTCTGCCTATATGGTCAAAGGCTTCTATCCCGTGATTATCTCGCTTTTCGGCGGCCTGCTGCTGATCGGCGTCATGGGTTCCAACAACGAGATCAGTTACTATTCACCCGAGGTCTTCAGCCGGACCAGCTTCATCATGACCTTCTTGCTGGGCTTCATCGTCTACTTCATCGTACAGATTATTCGCAACCATGGGGTGCCAAAGCTGTTCCGCACGGTTTTGGCCTATGTCCTGATCTTCGCGGTTTCGCTCGGTCTTACCTGGCTGATGACGGGAGTCGTCCGTGAAACACGCAGCCGCCAGATGGTCGACGCAACGCAAGTGGAACGAATTGAAGTCCTTTCGGCAGCGCCAGACTATACGAACTACGACGAAGACGCTACGCCAATTTACTTCGAACCGTATGGTTATGTCACGCAATTTAAGTCTGTGGAGCTCACCGAATCCCAAGACATCGCTGAGCTGCAGCGGATTCAAGAACGGCTAATTGATTTCTGGCTTGCCAAGCCTGCCGAAAGCACGGAGTATTTTCACTGGGAGTACCCTGCCGTGCGCTTCATCTATTACAACGCCGACAATAATGTCCTGCAAGCCAGACTCTACAGAGTCAATGACCCCGCCATTCGCGCAGACCTCGAGAAGCTTCTCGGCTTTGAACTGCTCCAGTATGAAGAGAAGTCCTACAATGAAAAATTCGCAGAGACCGAGCCTTCAGCTCCCTAAAAGTCATCACACGGATTCAGTTTTGTGTAAGAAGGGGAGAGGGCCTGGAGTCCTCTCTCTTCTTATTTGACGGCAGCATAGAGGTTTCAGCCCTTTACAAAGAGAGTCATCTGATAGATGATTTATTTATCAGATCATGCGAGAGGAGACAGAACTATGCCGGAGGTACGGCAACGTCAGAAGAGTCTGGGCTTGAGCTTCGCCGGCGGCGGCGTGCGGGCACTGGGGGAATACGCAGTATTTGAAGAACTAGAGAAGCAGGGAATCAAAGTCAATGCGGTAAGCGGTACATCCATGGGCGCTTTCTTGGCAGCGGGTGTAGCCCTTGGCCTCAACGCCGAAGAATTGCACAAGCTCACTGTGGACATTGATCAAGCCATTCACGAGAGCGGGCTTTTTCGCAGCCGGGCTATCATGCATATCTTTACGTTGCCCAAGCCCTTTGCTCTCGTAACTATGGAGAAGCTCGCCGAGGTCTTGAAACCGCATTTACATGGCCTCAGTGAAACCATGCTCTCGGAGGTCCCGCTGCCTTTGGCCCTTACTTCCGTAGACCTGGTCAGCGGCAAACTCATAATCTTCGCGAACAAGCCCGAATACTTCCGCGCTGTATTCTCTGATTCGGAGTTCTACCCCGAAGATATCCTCTTGTCTGAAGCCGTGCTCGCATCCTGCGCTTATCCGGTAGTCTTGAGCCCCGTCTCACTGGGAGACTATCAGCTGGCGGACGGAGGCCTGCGCCTCAATTCCCCGGCCCTGCTCTTCAACCGCGACAAGGTCGAGTATATCCTCGCTTCTGGTGTCAAGCGCGAGAATCATCGTAAGCCTGCCGAAGGACCGATGGATATTGCCTGGCGGGCCATTTCCATTGTAATTCAGCAGCAAAACGAGCAAGGCGAGGAGAACGCCGACGCTCGCTATTCCGTGGACATGGACATAGCATCGCTGTTTTCGTTTGGCCAGGGGCAGGAAGTCATGGCAGCCGGCCGCAGTTATGTGGGCCAAAACCCCCTCCATCTTGAGGGTCTGTACGAGGAAATTCTGATTCCGGATGAGCTCGCCCCACCGCCCGCACAAACCACTGCCAAGGCCCGCAAAAAAGGATTCTGGAAACGTTTGGCCGAAGCTTTTCAGCCTGAAAGCTAGTGTGTTTACGCAAAAAACGAGCAGGTTTTTGTTTCATTTGACACTGTTTTGCCCTGTGTTCTTTGGTAGGCTAGTAACAAGTAAATAAATACAAATAATTTCGATTATTTTTCGCTTTTTGAAAGGAGCACTATATGAAGAAGGAACTTTTGCAAGCTGTTAACGATCAAATCAATTTGGAGCTCGCCTCCGCTTACCTTTATCTGAATATGTCCATCGCCATGACCGCGAAGAACGTCAATGGCTTCGCTCATTGGCTGAAGGCACAGTACAACGAAGAAGTCGAACATGCCGAGAAGCTGATCGCTTATGTGCAGACGCGTAATGAGACACCGGAGCTGAAGTCTGTTGAACTCATCGCTGTCGGTGACGACGCTCCTCTGGCTGTTGCGAAGAACGTTTTGGCCCACGAACAGCTCGTCACGAAGAGCATCCATAATCTCCGTAAGATGGCCGTAGACCATGGTGATCCTGCTCTCGAGATTTTCCTGAACTGGTATGTAACCGAGCAGGTTGAGGAAGAAGAGAATGCACAGGCCCTCGTCGATCTCTTCACCTTCGTCGGCGATGACAAGAGCCTGATGTTCGCAGCTGATGGCAAGCTGGGCAGCCGCTAAGCTGCTGCTTGTACCCTCTGTATGATCGAACCTGCCGCAGGCCCTTTGGCGTGCGGCAGGTTTTTTATACGGTGAGTGGACTGCGTTAGCGTAAGGGGTCACAGTACCGACGGAAGCTGCCATAAATACCTCAGAAAAGGAGATGTACAGAAATGAATTTATTGATTTGCTACAAGCGTTGCGGCACCTGCAAAGAAGTAGAAAAATTGCTTACGAAGGGCAACGTGCCCTATACATACAGGGAAATTGATCAGGATAATCCCACGGCAGCTGAGCTTAGAGACTGGCACAAGCAAAGCGGATTGCCGATTACCCGGTTCTACAACACATCTGGCATCAAGTACCGTGAATTGGGTTTGGCTGAGAAGCGTAAGAGTATGAGCGAAGCTGAACAGTATGAGCTGCTGGCTACGGACGGCATGATCGTTAAGCGACCGATATTTTTCTATGAAGATAAAGTTTATGTAGGACCGGATGTGAAGAAGTTGGCACAAAGCCTTCTGGATTAAATTGTAATAAACTACTTTTGAAGCAAGTGTCAGACGCACGATCATCTTGCCCTATAGAGTAATACCGGAGCAAGCATCTCCTAACCCTTTAGCCGCTTGCCACCTTTGTTTTGCTATGCTTTGGCCTATCCCGGAGTGTGCCGGCGTTTCTGAAACACGACGAAAGGCGCGTAGCACAAGAAACCGCCCAGGCTAAGCATGAAGAAGTAGAAGATTGCGTTCACGCCCCAGCCCCAGC
>JAAYZH010000226.1 GCA_012514965.1 Clostridiaceae bacterium
GCCCAGCATGAGTATGGAGAGCATGGCCAGCGAAGGGATGGTCTGGATAATATTCGCGACAGTGATCACCCATTCAGCCAGCTTGTGTCGACGGGCGATGAAGAAGCCGAGGGGCACTGCGACGATAGCAGCGAAGGCTACACCGTAAACGGCGATGAGGAAGTGCCGCCAAAACTGTTCCAGTACGTAGAGGCCGTTGGCCTGATAGTATTCAAGTATTTGTTGGATCATTTCTGACCTCCTTCCAGAGTTTCCCAGTTATCGCCGTAGCGGACGGGCCAGTCGGCGCGCTCGGCAAGGGGGACGATTTCTTTGCCTTCGAAATAGTTATTTTCCTGCAGAAAGAGGCGGGCTACTGTGGCGGGCTCGAGCAGGTCTTCGTCGGACTGCTTGTTGAGAGCGGCCATGCCGGGGCTGGTGATGGTGTCTTCCAGTTTAAGGAGAATGGTCTCCAGTTCGGGCCAGCGGCGCAGGGAGTCTTTGGTCACAGCAGGGGAAGCGTCATAGGGCGGGAAGAGGTGACGATCGTCTTCCAGCAGGACGAGGTTGTAGGAGCTGATACGGCCGTCGGTGGAGTAGCCGAGGACGATGTCCATGTTGCCGCTTTGGACAGCTTGGTAGACTAGGCCGATCTCCATAGGGAGGAGGTCGCCAAAGTCGAATTCGTAGAGCTCGAGGAAGCCCTGGTAGCCGTCACCGGGACGTGAGATCCAAGATGTGTCGACGCCGAGGCGCAGGTCTGCTGCGATTGCTTCCAGATCGCTGATTTTTGAGAGGCCGTGTTCGGCGGCGAAGGCTTCGGTCACCATGAAGGCATAGGTATTATCGAAACCGTAGGAAGGGAACCAGACCATGTCGAATTGTTCGTCATAGCCGCGGACCACCTGCTCAAAGGCGATATCCGGGTCGGTTTCGGAGTCCAGGCCCAGTTCGCCGGTGAGTGAAGTACCGGTGTACATAGCGCCGGAGACGTTGCTGTCACCGTTTTGCAGGGTCTGAATGATCAGCATGGTTGAGCCCAGGTTGTTGATCAGAGATGTGTTGACTTCAGGCATGTAGTGATCGATCATTTGGGTCATGATTTCGGCCAAAATCTGGCGCTCGGTGGTGTTGCCGCCGGCGATGATGAGGCCGTCTTTGACAGAGGTCGCGCCCAGGCCGGGCAGCGAGCAGGCTGACAGAAGCATGACGAGGCTTAAGGAAAGAGCCGCTGTAAGCTGTTTCCATCGGGAACGTAGTGTGTGAAACATTAGGCAAGCTCCTTTCTGGAACTATGAGTGCGGGGGCGGACCTTTTTCTCCAGGGAACGCAAGATTGCATCGGTAAGCAAGGCCAAAAGGGTCACGGGCACGGTACCCCAAATAATGAAGTCCTGGTTGAAATTATTCAGGCCGGTGAAGATGTAGTCACCGAGGCCGCCGGCGCCGATGTAGCTGGCGAGAGTTGCCCAGGCCACAACGTAGACACCCGAAAGGCGGATGCCGGCCATTATGACAGGGGAGGCCAGAGGCAGCTGCACGCGGCGAATAATTTCGGCGCTTTTCAGGCCCATACCTTTGGCCGCATCGAGTACGCCTTTGTCCACGCTGTCCATGCCGCTGAAAGTGTTACGCAGAATCGGCAGCAGTGAGTAGATGAAGAGGGCGATAATGGCGGGTACTTTGCCCACGCCAAAGAGCGGGACCATGATAGCCAACAAAGCCAGAGAAGGGATAGTCTGGAGGACGGAAGCAACGCTGACGGTGATTTTGGCCAGCCGCGGTGTGCGCGTCAGGAGAATGCCGATCGGGACAGCGACCAGGACACCTGCCAGAAGAGCTGCCATGGCGATGAAAAAATGCTCGCCCACCTTCTCCAGAAGGTCAAGCCAGTTGTTCTTGAGGAATTCCATTACGCTTCACCTCCGTCGGGGGTGGCGGCCGAGGTATCGTCGTCTGTGGAGCCGACCAGGTCCGTACTCGCCGTTTCCGGTGTGTAGTCGCCCCAGAATCCATCGTAAACAAGGTTCACGATCGAGGAGCGGGTGATCAGGCCGACCAGCTGCTGCTCGTGATTGACGACCGGCATGTTGCGATAGCCGAGGTCATTGATCGCGAATATCGCGTCGCGGACCTTGGTGTCCTCGTAGATGTAGTTGGCATGGGATAAATAATCTTCGATCTTAGCGTCTTGAGGCAGACGGCGGTTGATTTTGAAAATATCAAGGGTGCCTTGCAGAACGCCGTTGTTATCCGTAACAAAGAGCGTGTCGACGCGGTGGTCGCGCATGAGACGAGCCGCATCTCTAAGGGGAAGATCCATGCTTGCGCTAACAGGTTCCCGCATCATGAAGCTGGAAACAGGCTGGTAGTCGAAGACGGCCTGATTGAGACGGTCCTGACCGATCAGGTTGCGGACAAATTCATTCACCGGGTGGCTCAGAATCTCTTCCGGTGTGCCAAATTGCACGACCTCGCCGGCGTCCATGATGACGATGCGGTCTGCCAGATTCAGAGCCTCATCCATGTCATGCGTGACAAAGACGACAGTACGGCCCAGCTCTTGCTGCAGCTCTTTGATCAGGTCTTGCAAGGAGTCGCGGGTGATGGGATCGAGCGCACCAAAGGGCTCATCCATAAGGATAATTTCCTGGTCCGCAGCCAAAGCGCGTATAACACCGATGCGCTGCTGCTGTCCGCCCGAGAGTTCGGATGGGTAACGATCGAGGAAGTCTTCCGGCAAATCCACGCGGCGGATCAGGCGGAGGGCGGTCTCGCGACATTTCTCTTCGCTCCATTTCAGCAGGCGGGGGACCATGACAATGTTTTCGTAAATCGTCATATGCGGCATCAGACCAATTTGCTGGATCACGTAACCAATCTGGCGGCGCAAATGGACTTCATCGATTTTCTGGGTATCTTTGCCATCGATTTCGATTGTGCCCTTGGTGGGCTCGATCATCCGATTAATCATGCGCATGCAGGTAGTTTTACCGCTGCCGCTCATGCCGATAAAGACAATGAATTCTCCGCTTTCGAAGCGAAGGCTTACATTCTTTACCGCGTCTTTCGCCCCTGCGTAGGTCTTGGTGATGTTTTTGAATTCGATCATAGAAGGCTCCTTTAATATGTTTTTCGTTCTGTTTTCACAAAAAAATTATACTGGATA
>JAAYZH010000227.1 GCA_012514965.1 Clostridiaceae bacterium
AGCGTTGGCAGAGTCCGACCGCTGCCTCCTCGCCAGGTACACTGAATTGACATTGGAAATACCGTTGGTCTTTTTCATAGAGCGCTAAGGTGACTTCGAACTTACCGTCCGGGAGAATTTGCCAATCGGCGTGGACACTTTTTTCGTCGCGAAGGTTTTGCTCGCGGTCTCGCAGCGTCTTGCGCAGGTACGAGGTGACAGGGAGTGGGATTTGTTTGCGCAGGGTGTCAAGAACAGCCAGACCGGATTGCGTCAGGGAATAGCGCTCTGGTGCTTTGCCCTGGGCGGTTTTGGCATCCTCGCCCTTGCGCAGTGCTCCTGTCACAAGTTTCTCGGCCAAAAGTTCATCGAGCAGAGTGCTGAATTGAAAGTAATCCATGTACATGCTCTCGAGGGCTGTTTGCATGAGCTCCTGGTGGGTTAGATTGTCGAGCGTCTCGCAGATGTAGAGCAAGATGACTTTGCGCGTGACTTTGTCCTGCTGAATGGTCGGTGTTTGATTTGGCTGCATCCCAAACCTCCCTTTTTGTTCTTCCGATATTATAACAAAGGGCTGTAAAATTCTTTACGATTTGTTGTCAGAATGCAAAGAAACCTTCACATTTTCCTCTGTGATAAAAATCCTTGTAGGTTATAATGGTGTAAAGAAGCTTAACACAGGCAAAATACTTTTAAGGAGATTCTCATTATGGTGAAACTGATTGTAGGCGGCAAAGGAAGTGGCAAGAGCAGAAGGCTGGTCAACGACCTGAATACGCAGGCAGAGAATCCTGAAAACAATATTATCTGCATTCTGCGCGGTGACCGGCTTGATCAATATGTGAAGTATCGTGTGCGTATGATCGATATCGACCAGTACCCGGTCAGCAATTTTGATGAGCTCTTGTCTTTTATCGCCGGCCTCAATGCCAGGGACTATGACATTACCCACATTTACATTGACAGTATTACGAAGGTTGTCCGCACGGATGATCAGGAGGCTCTGGCTCGTTTCCTGGCGGCTCTGGAAGGCATGTCTGAGGACAAGCATTTTGACGCTGAGATCACCTATAGCTGCGAACCGGGTGATTTATCCGAGAGTGTACGCAAGTTTTCGTAGACCCTTTAATTCTGTTAACAAAATTTTCACAAAACCGCTCTATATGGGCGGTTTTCAATTGAATATCCGACTAGGTCTGTTATAATTGGCAACTATTCCACAAATGGAAATTCGAAGGAGATTTAGTAACATGGCAAAGTTTGTAGACGAATTCAAGCAATTCATAATGCGCGGCAACATGATCGACATGGCGGTCGGTATCGTGGTCGGCGGCGCCTTCAAGGGCATCATTGATTCATTGGTAAAAGACATTATCATGCCTCCAATCGGCATGCTGATTGGAGGGGTCGATTTTTCTGCCCTGAAGGCAGTGCTGAAGCCGGCTGAGGGCGAAATCGCTGAGGTCGCGATCAATTACGGTATGTTCATCAACACGATCATCAGTTTCCTGATTATTGCATTCGTGATTTTTGTCGTCGTCAAGGGTATCAACACCATGCGCGAGAAGGCAGAAGCGAAGAAGAAGGCTGCGGAAGCTACAGTCGAAGCAGCTGCGGTTCCTGAGATTACCGAGAAAGATATCTTGACCGAGATCCTTGCTGAGCTCAAGAAGGCGAAGTAAGTAGTCTTGTGAGTGGTATTGAACGCAGCTAAGCTGTGGAGAATCTGCTGCTTAAGCCGCTTTTCCCCACAAAAAATGTCTGTTTTCCTACGCCTTTCAAGGATTACTTGAGAGGCGTTTTATTTCGTGTTAATTTAATCATGTTGCAGAGGAGGTGTTGGCATGGCAGTCACATTGGCTATCTTAGTTAAGGACCAGGCTGGCGTTTTGTCCAGGATAGCGAATTCTTTTTCCAGACGCGGTTATAACATTGCGAGTATAGCGGCTGGACTGACGCAGGATCCGGATGTTACACGCATCACCGTGAAGCTTGATGTCGATCATGATCAGGTGCCCCTGGTAATTCGCCAGTTGTACAAGCAGCCAGATGTCCTCATGGTCAAAGAACTGTTGAAGGCGGAGAGTTTTGCCCGTGAGCTGATGCTGGTCAAGGTCAAAGCAGATGCAGGGGTTCGCTCGGAGATTGTCACTATTGTGGATATTTTCAGAGCCGGTATCGTCGATGTTTCGTTTGGAACCGTCACGATACAGATTACCGGCGTGAGCAGCAAACTGGATGCATTTATTGAGATGCTGCGGCCTTATAAGCTCATGGAGCTGGTTCGTACAGGCAACATTGCGATTAGCCGCGGCGACAGTATGCTGGATGTTCGCATGGTGGATGCCACCGTAGATCTGGATGCTTTGGCCGCTGAAGACGACGAAGACGACTAGGTAGTATAGGATCCATCCGCAACGAATTACTGAACACAAGCGAAATAATCGATAGATTTACTGGAGGTAACATTGACATGAAGAAGGTGTACAAAGAAGCAGAGTGCTCTACAGGAGCATTAGACGGCAAAACCATCGCGATCATCGGCTACGGTTCACAGGGACATGCACACGCGCAGAACCTGAAGGAGTCTGGTCTCAATGTCGTCGTTGGCTTGTATGAGGGATCGAAGTCACGTGAGAAGTGTGCTAAACACGGTTTGCGTGTGGAGACAGTAGCTGAAGCTGTCAAGCAGGCAGATGTTGTTATGATGCTGATCCCGGACGAGCGCATGGCTGATGTATACAAGAAGGAAGTCGCGCCGAACATTCGTGAAGGTGCTGCTCTGGCCTTTGCTCACGGTTTCAACATTCACTATGGTACGATCACCCCGGCGAATAATATCGACGTCTTCATGATCGCCCCGAAGGGCCCCGGCCACACCGTGCGTCACGAATATCAGCTGGGTCGCGGTGTCCCGGCGCTGTTTGCTATTGAGCAGGATTACAGCGGCAATGCCCGCGATATCGCCTTTGCTTATGGTACCGGTATCGGTTCTGCCAGAGCCGGTATGCTGGAAACAACTTTCCGTGAGGAAACGGAGACGGACCTCTTTGGCGAGCAGTGTGTATTGTGCGGCGGTGTTGCTGAGCTGATGAAGGCCGGATTCGAAGTCTTGGTCGAAGCTGGTTACGACGAAGAGAATGCCTATTATGAATGTATGCACGAGATGAAGCTCATCGTCGACATGGTGTATCAGGGCGGCTTGACGCTGATGGATTACTCGGTTTCGAATACGGCTGAATACGGTGACTATGAGGTCGGCCCGACGATCATCACCGAGGACACGAAAGACGCAATGCGTGTGGCCCTGAAGAATATTCAGAACGGCAATTTTGCCCAGCGTTTTATTGCGGAGACACAGAGCGGACAGGTGTCGCTCAAAGCTCGCCGCCGCCTGGAAGCCAACCATCCAGTCGAAGTTGTGGGACGTCGTTTGCGCGGCCTCATGAGCTGGAGCGGGGATATCGAGGTCTGATCAGACACTCGATGTGGATGCGCTCGACTAGCGTGGATTTACCGGTGTTTCGTAGGGAGCACCGGTTTTTTTGACTGCCATGGGCGAAGTGAGGAAGAATGGCACATATACACTTGCCGACAGAGAAAAAAGGTGATAGAGTAACCACATAAAGAGTGCGGTTTGGTGAGAGTGGAGCGGTGAACGCCCCGCTCTTCCTTTTTTTAGGCAGGCAAAAGGCTTGCGTGAAGTCTCTCTGCGTGCCGAACGGCAGGCGGATGGGTTGCAGGAGGGCTGATTATGGCGAATCCGAGTGTGGCAGAGCGGGTCAGGGAACTGGCCGAGCCGGTGGCTGCGGAACAAGGCTGTGAGCTTTTGGAGGTGAAATTCCTCAAGGAAGGTTCCCGCTGGATTCTGCGTCTCGTGATTGATAAGCGCGGCGGCATTTTCATTGAGGATTGTGAGAATGTAAGTCGCGCTGTTGATCCGCTGATTGACGAGCGGGTGGAGATCCCGCAAGCGTACTATTTGGAAGTGCAGTCTCCCGGTCTGGACAGACCGCTCAAGACCCAGGCTGATTTTCAGCGCTATATCGGACACGAGCTTGAATTGTCCTTTTATCAGGCACGTGACGGAGTTAAGAAACTGGTTGCGGTGCTGGTCGACAGCGACGAAGAGGTATTAACTGTACAGACAGGTAGTGCAGAACAGCGTATTGCGCTGGCAGAGATAGCCAATGCCAAGCGGGTTATCCACTTTTGATGATAAATAACGTATTGCGAACGTACAAGTTCCGCCCGGAGCGGGCTCCACACGAGGCGTAAGAAAGGGAAATATACATGAATCAAGAAATCGTAGAATCTATCCGCCAGCTTTGCAAAGAGAGAGGCCTGGAGCCTGAGCTTATTTATCAGGCGATCGAAGAAGCTTTGGTAGCAGCTTATAAGCGTGAATTTACCGCGAAGACTACTGAGAATATTCAGGCTCATATTGACCGTGAAACAGGTGTGATGAGTGTTTTGCGTGACGTGCAGGTAGTCCAGACGGTCGACGACAAGATGACCGAGATCTCTTTGGCCGACGCCAAGGCGATTGACTCAGAGTTCGAGCTAGGTGATGTACTGCAGTATGAGATTGACCCGAGCCTCTTTGGCCGTCTGGCAGCGCAGGCAGCGAAATTCGCGATCAACCAGAGCCTGATCGCGGCGGAGCGTGAGCGTATTCAAGCCGAATACAGCAACCGCATAGGTGAGCTGGCTTCCGGTGTTGTGCAGCGCAAAGACCGTCGCGAAGTCATCGTAGACATCGGGAGAGCAGAGGCAGTCCTCACCGGGACCGAGCAAAGCCGCCTAGATGAATATAATTTCAATGAACGCATGCTGTTTCTCATCAAGCGCGTGGATGACAAGAAGGGTCGCCCGGTGATTTATGTTTCCCGTTCTCACCCCGACCTGGTCAAGAAACTCTTCGAGCAGGAGGTCCCCGAGATCGCCAGCGGCATCGTCGAAATCGTCAATGTTTCGCGTGAGGCCGGTTCCCGTACGAAAATCAGCGTAGCTACCCGTGACGAGAATGTAGATCCTCTTGGCGCTTGTGTAGGCCAGCGTGGAATGCGCGTTCAGAACATTATGAACGAGCTGCGCGGGGAGAAGATTGACATCATCGAGTGGGATCCGGATGAAACCGTATACATTCGCAATGCCCTCAAACCCGCAAATGCAGTGCGCGTTGAGCTCACCGAGATGGAGGAGAGCCGTCAGGCCCAGGTCGTTGTTCCGGACAGCCAGTTATCACTCGCTATCGGCAAGAGCGGCCAAAACGCGCGTTTGGCAGCCCGTCTCACCGGCTGGAAGATCGATATCAAGAGTGAGAGCCAAGTACGAGAGGCAATCGAGCAAGACTTCATGTCCCGTTTCGAAGCCGCGGCGGATGCTGTGGATTCTTCCAAGAACGAGGACGAAGAGGATTCTTTCGAAGAGGTTGATTCCGCTGATCTTGTTGAGGCGGCGGATACAAGTGTAGATACTGAGGTCTCGGAAGCAGCGGATCTGAATATCGCGGCAATCGACGAAGACGACCGGGAGGCTTAACGATCAATGGCCGGTGGCAAAAGTCGCAAAATTCCACAGCGCATGTGCGTGTCTTGTCGAGAGATGAAAGCAAGAAAAGAGCTGTTCAGAATCGTTTTGCATGAAGGTGTGCCGGTTTTGGATGAGCGGGGCAAGACGCCGGGGCGCGGTGCCTATGTGTGCCGGTCCGCCTCATGTGTTGAGCAGGCCTTTGGCCAAAATCGTCTGCGCCACCATCTCAAAACCGAGATGCCCGCCGCACTTGCTGACGAGGTACGCGAGGCTCTGGCCAAGCACGAGATCGAGCTCGAAGCGGAAGCCAGCCGCGCAAGAGGCGGACGTGTATTTCGGATCAGCGCTGACGGCAAAACTAAAACGGTAGGAGACAAAAATGAAAGCAAAGCAGACACCTGAGGCATTGAGCCCGGAAGAAGCAGAGGCCAAGGCCTTGCGTCTGTTGGGCCTGGCTCGCCGGGCCGGCAAACTCTCGCCGGGTCTCGACGCGACGATGTCGCAACTGGCGAAGGGGCAGGTGCTCCTGGTGTGCTTGGCAGCGGACACAGGCGACAGCACTCGACGCAAGATTCTGCGCGCCGCCGAGACCCACAACTGCCCTGTCCACTGTTTTTCGAACGCCGACCGTTTCGGTGAGGCGACAGGCAGTGGAAGCCGAGCTGTGATAGGGGTTTTGGACGCCGGATTCGCGTCCGGACTCGCGCAAATAACGGATATTTGGCAAATGAGACGAAACACAGAAAAACAGGTATAATAGACAAGCTAAGCGCAAAGCTTCTCATGGAGGAATTGAAAGAATATATGGTTGATAAGAACGATGCAGGAATTCGGAGCGGATCTGCCGAAGATGAATTGAATAAAGAGAAAACCTCATCCGCGCCTACTGAGCTGGACAATCCTACGTTCAGCATGCAGGGAGTTTCCGGCAAAGTCATTACAGGCACCGTCAAGGTCAAGAAGGCCAAGAGCGCACCTCGCGCCGAAGAACGGCCCGAGCCTGTTGACAGTGTTGCCGATCAGGATCAACCGGAGATTTCCTCCGGCGCTTCGGAGTCTTCCGCGGTTGACCAGCCTGAGATGACCAGCCCGAAGACGGCGGCACCCGCTGCGGCGCCCAGACCGCGTAAAATCAGCTCAGGAGCTGTGGAAGCTGTTGCTCCCGTTCCGGAGACTGTTGCTGCGCAAGCAGTGGAGAAGGCTGCGCCTGAGAAGGCCGCTGCTCCGGCTTCTGAACCCATTGAGAAGGTCACTCAAGCACAGGAGCAAGCACCTGCAGAAGCTGCGCAAACATCTGAGACACCTACCCCGCGGAAGATTTCTTCCGGTGCGGAGAATGCTCCGAGACCTCGGAAGATTTCCTCCGGCACTGTGCCCCCGCAGCCGACGAAAGTAGCAGCCGGTGACGCTGCGGAAGCCCGCAAGCCGCATCGCCGCGCTGAGACTTCAGCGCCACAAGCAGCGGATGCCGCAATTCCGCGTAAACCTGACGCAGAGACAGCGGAAGCCAAAGGCCCACGCAAGTTGGTTTCAGGCAGCACTCCGGCAGCCGGTCCCCGTAAGCTGGCCTCAGGTGATGCACCTGCAGCCCCTGCTGCAGCAGGTCCGCGTAAGCTGGCCTCAGGCGACGCTCCTGCAGCCGCAGCCCCTGCCGGTCCACGCAAATTGGCCTCCGGTGAGACGCCGGCCGGCCCTCGCAAACTCGCATCTGGAGAAGCCCCCGCCGGCCCTCGCAAACTCGCTTCGGGTGAAGCCCAGACCGGGCCCAGGAAAATCTCTTCAGCGACGGCTGATGATTCACTGGCAGCCACTGCGCGCGCATTTGCGAATCGCAAGGCGGAGTCGGAGAAAAACGAGGCAAATAAAGCGCTCGGCGAGAGAACTCGCTTTACCGGTACGCGTGACAATCGCGGCCCCGGCCCTCGTCCCGGTCCGTTTTCTCCTCCCGGCGGCCGTCCGCCCTTTGGTGGCGGCGGTGGCGGCTTCGACAAGGACAAGGATGAAGATGACAAGAAACCGCGTTCTGGCCCACGCCAGCCGCGCACTCGCAAGACAGACGTTGTACCCGACCCTCTTTTGGCCCGCGGTGCCGATGGCACGAAGAAATTTGGCGCAGCCAAAGGCGACCAGAAGACACGTTCACGTGATTTCGCTTCGACACAGTCCAGCAGGCGCGGCAAGAACTTCCGTGATGAAGCTCGAGATGACTTCTTCAGCAGAGGGCGTCGCAAGGGTGGCGACAGCCGTCGTGATCAACGTCGAGAGCAAACATCCGTTACACATGTCTCTCTGCCTGCTTTGCTGACTGTCAAAGAATTCGCCGAAGCAATTTCGCGCACATCGGCCGACGTCATCGTTCGCTTGATGAAGAATGGCATTATGGCCACTTTGAATCAGGATCTCGATTACGATACTGCCTCGATTATTGCGGAAGAATTTGGTGTGACCACCGAGTTGCTGAAGGAAGTCGAGCTCTCTGAGCTGCTTTTCGACGATACAGACGATGAAGAAGCGAACCTCGTGACTCGTCCGCCTGTTGTCGTTGTCATGGGCCACGTTGACCATGGTAAAACAACCTTGCTCGATGTGATCCGTTCTACTTCTGTAGCCTCCGGTGAGTCCGGCGGTATTACACAGCGCATCGGTGCTTACATGACCGAGCTTAATGGCCGTAAGATTACCTTCCTGGACACACCCGGACATGAAGCTTTCACCACCATGCGTGCACGTGGTGCTCAGGCAACCGATATCGCCATCCTTGTTGTAGCTGCTGATGACGGTGTAATGCCGCAGACGATCGAAGCAATCAACCACGCAAAGGCTGCGAAGACAGAGATCGTCGTCGCGATCAATAAGATGGATAAGCCCGGAGCCAATCCTGACCGAGTCAAGCAGGAGCTCAGTAAGTACGAGCTTATCCCCGAAGAGTGGGGCGGCACGACGGTTATGGTTCCTATTTCGGCCAAAACCGGCGAGGGTGTCAGCGAACTCTTAGAGATGGTCTTGCTCACTGCCGATGTTCTTGACCTCAAAGCAGATCCGAACAAGCAAGCGAAGGGTATCATCATTGAGGCTCAGCTAGACAAGTCCCGCGGTCCTGTCGCTACCTTGCTGGTTCAGCGCGGTACGCTGCATCAGGGTGACACGATTGTCGCGAATACGGTCGTCGGTAATGTCCGCGCCATGAAGGACGCGAACGGAATCATGAATCAGCCCGCAGGACCTTCGGTCCCGGTGGAGATCATTGGTTTGCCGGAAGTGCCGGAAGCCGGTTCGCTTTTCTACGTAGTAGAGAACGAGCGGGTAGCCAGACAGTTCGCTGAACAGCGTCGTATTGAAGAGCGTCAGGCTGGATTCTCAGCCGGCCCGTCTATTACCATGGACAATCTCTTCTCGAAGATTGCTGCCGGTAAGGTTCATGAATTCAGCATCGTACTCAAAGCCGATGTCGTGGGTTCTGTAGAAGCAATGAGACAATCGCTCGAACGCCTCAGCAATGAGGAGGTTCGCATCAACATCCTCCATGGCGGTGCAGGCGCGATCAACGAAAGTGACTTGCGTTTGGCGGAAGCCTCCGGAGCGGTGGTTATCGGTTTCAACGTCCGTCCCACGAACGCTGTCGCTGAGCTGGCCAAAGAACTGGGTGTAGAAGTCAAACTCTACACGGTCATTTACCATGCAATCGAAGATATTGAATCTGCTATGAAGGGCATGCTGGATCCCATTTTCAAAGAAGTGGTCCTCGGTCATGCAGAGATTCGCGAGACGTACAAGGTCAGCTCGATCGGCACCATCGGCGGCGCCTATGTCACCGACGGTAAGATCACACGTAACAGCGATATCCGACTCTTGCGCAATGGCATTGTGGTCTTGACCGGCAAGCTGGCTTCGCTGAAACGCTTCAAGGATGATGCCAAAGAAGTCAACCAGGGTTATGAGTGCGGAGTTTCAATCGAGAACTACAACGACATAAAGGTCGGAGATGTGATCGAAGTCTTCGCGATGGAAGAAGTGGAGCGTAAATAATGGCGATCAAGAGAGAAGACAAGGTCGGGGATGAGATGAAGCGCATCCTCGCCCGGGTCATTCAGCAAGAGGTCAAAGACCCGCGGGTGCCGCCTTTCACTTCTGTTACAGAAGTACGGGTGACCCGTGACTTCAGCCATGCTACTTGTTATGTCAGCGTACTCGGCACAGAAGAACAGAAAGCCGAATGTATCAAGGCGCTTTTCAAGGCACGCGGATTTCTGCGCAGCAGTGTGGCCAAACAGCTCCTCTTGCGTACGACACCCGAACTGCACTTTGTCCTTGATGACACCTACGAAAAGGCTCGTGAACTGGACAGCCTGATCGACCGGGTGGTCGGCAAAGCTGCCCCTCAAGCCGCCGAGAGCGATGACGCGGATTCTAATGATGATGACGAAGACGATGGACTCGACTATGATGAGTTCGAGAGTGACGAGTTCGAAGCTGACTCCGACGAGGAAGACGATTCAGACACATGAGTATTGCGGAACGTAGGATTGCTTTGACACCTTTGGCCCAGGCGCTCTTGGCGCTCCATGGCTCTGATGGTGTTGTGGCGATCTACCCGCATTTAAATGCAGACGGTGATGCATATGGTTCTTCACAGGGCCTTGCACTAGCCTTGCAAGGCCTTGGCCTCAAGGCTATTTGTGTTTATGAGGAAGCGGTTGCGGAAGGCTTCCGTTTTCTGCCCGGACAGGAGCTGGTTGTGAACTGGCACAGCCTTTCACATGACGAAAGAGCTGCTCTGACCGCCCGACAGAGCATGGCAATCCAGATTGACGTATCAGTCGATCATCGACTGGCGGAACGTCGTCAAGCTTATCGCGCCGCACCGAATCGCAAGATTTTGGACCACCATGTAAACTCGGTCGCGAATAATCAGGATAATTTCATCTACACGGATGCCGCGGCCAGTTCAGAGCTTGTCTACATTCTGATCGAAGCCCTAGAAGAGCAGAGCGGACAAACGCTCATGACTTCGGCAATCGCTGTTTGTTTGTACACCGGGATCATTATGGATACCGGCAATTTCTGCTATGCCAATGTCCGTTCGACGACTTTGGCCGTCGCTGCTGAGCTCCTCAAGTTTGAGATTGATTTGCCGGGTTTAACGGACCGCCTGTTTAACCGTATCAGCTGGGCTCGCTATCTGGTAGAGGGGGCCTTGCGCCGGCACACACGGCGCTCTGCGGACGGAAGAATTACGTATCTGGGTGTATCGAGAGAACTCATGGAAGCCTACCACGCGTCAGATGATGATCTAGAAGCAATTCCGGGCCAATTGCGCGATATCGA
>JAAYZH010000228.1 GCA_012514965.1 Clostridiaceae bacterium
GAGGCAGAAGCCGCGGCTTTCATTGATGCCCTGGAGATTTTTTCGCTCCTGGCCAATGTGGCTGACGTGAAGTCGCTGGTGATTCACCCTGCCAGCACCACACATGCGCAGATGACTGTCGAGGAGCAGCTGCAATTGGGCATAAAGCCGAACACCATCCGTCTGTCCATCGGCACCGAGCATATAGAGGATATTCTGACGGATCTGTCTGCAGGCTTAGCAGCAGCAACCGTTCTCTAGTTCGCGATTTTGCCAGGAGTTTTCTGTCCACGCGCTGCCCTGACGGATATTGCGTTCACGGAATGTTGCCTGTATCCGGTTGAGCACCCGGCGCTTGTCTGCAGTCCAGAGCGGAGCCAGCAGGAGTTCCTTTGGCCCATCGCCGGTAAGCCGATGAATGACCATTCCACTCGGCAGCCGCGGCAGAATCTCACACAATAAGTCTAGCCATTCCCCTTCGCGCAAGCAGCTGAACTTGCCGGCGCGATAATCCTCTGCCAAAGCAGTGCCCTCCAGCACATGCAGCAGGTGCAGCTTGACTCCCTGGATGGGGAGACTCGCCACATAATCGACTGTGGCAAGCATGTCCTCTCTGCTCTCGCCCGGCAGGCCAAAAATCAGGTGTACTACCGTCTCGATGCCAGCGTCGTGAAGTTTCGCCAGCGCTTGTTCAAAAGTGTCCAGGGTATAACATCGGTTGATTGTCAAGGTTGTGCGCTCATGAATCGTTTGCAGACCGAGCTCCACCCAGACTGGTTTGACTTGGTTGAGCCGGCGCAAAAGAGCGATCACGTCTTCGGGCAGGCAGTCCGGACGGGTCCCGATCGCCAAGCCGACAATGTCAGGCTGCTCCAAAACGGGGCGAAAGAGCGCGTCTAAGATTTCGACCGGGGCGTAGGTATTCGTGTAAGACTGGAAGTATGCCATGTAGAGCGGCTTGTCTGCCTTGGTCTTGCGCGCCAGCAGGGCTTTGGCCGAATCCAGCTGTGCTTCTACATCACGCACCTGCTTGGCCGCGAAAGTGCTGCTGCCGTCAGCGCAAAAACTGCAGCCCCTGACACCCAGCCTGCCGTCGCGGTTGGGACAGGTCATACCGGCGTCCAGGGCAAGCTTGTACACCTTGCCGCCAAATTGTTCACGAAAATAATCATTCAGGGAACGATAGCGCGAGCTCTCTGCCTCCGTTCTTCTCATCGCTTCATCGCTCATGGCGTGAATGTCCATCCCTCATCCCCGTGATAAATCATGCGTTTGCTCATGCCGCCGTCGACATACAGTTCTGCTCCGTTGATGAAGCGGTTGCCTGGGTCTGCGAGAAAAAGAGCAGCCCGCAGAATATCATCAGGAGTTCCGACTCTGTCGGAGGGGTGCTGCCCTCTATCCTCCGGGCCAAATTCACTGCCTGTCGTATCGATCCAGCCCGGGACTATGCTGTTCACACGGACTTCACCGGCCAGGCTGACCATGAGTGCGTGGCTCAGGGCCCGCAGGCCGCCTTTGGCCGCGCTGTAACTTTCCGTATCGGCTTGTGACTGTGCCATTCGCGTGGAGAGAATATTGATGACACCGGCACCCTCGCCAAAGAGCTTCCGCAGTTGCTGGACCAGATAAAATGGCGCGGAAATGCCGATGTGCAAGGCGCGATTAAACTGCTCATAATTTGCGGTCTCGATCCCGCCAGAAGACTGCATGGCATTGTTGATCAGTACATCCACGGTGCCGGCTTCGTTCTTGATCTGCGCAACAAAACGATCCAGATCCTCCTGTTCGGCTAAATCACCTTGGAAATACGGATTTTCCAGAAGGTCAATTCCGTAGACTTGATAGCCCGCGGCGCTGAACCCCCTGGCTAGATACTCGCCGATTCCGCGGGCACAACCCGTTATAACAGCAGTTTTCATCTTCAGTTCTCCTTAAAAGTTTGCTTCTATTATAGAGGAATAAGCGCGTGGAGAACTCGGATTATGCGGCACGAAGCCTTGCTTGTATGTATACGCGCGGAATCGTCTTATACTTCTCAGCCCTCCAGAGGCGTGCTATAATAAATAACTAATAATTAGGTAATTTATGTCCTGCGATTGAGCAGTGATTCGGCGGTACAGCGCTGCCGATACGAGGATAAAGATGAACGAGAAGAATTTTCAACGCCCCCAATCCAGCGGTGACGTAAAGAAGCCCACGCCCGTGCCGTCATCACCGGCTGGTCAGAAGCCTGTACCGCAACGTGCTCCAGGTACGAACCACAGCCAGGCTCCCGTCAGCGGCAAGCGTCCGCCGGCGAAGCCTTCTCCGGCTGCTGCCCCTCGCAAAGCATTCGATTTCACGAGTGCCCTGCCCAGCTTGACCGAGAAGCGCAAGGCGTATGATAGCGAACGCAACGAGCGCCTCCGGAAGCGTGAACTTTATCGAATCAAGCGAAGTGTTCGCAAGCGTGTTTCCGGCAAACCTGATATCCCTAATTCCGACATTACCGTACCCGGCATTCTGGGCAAATTCGCGGGCAAGGCGGCTTTGCTCTTGATTATCATTATTCTCGTCTCCGTCATCTTTGTCGGCGGCACAGGCATCGGCATCCTGGTCGGCTACATCTCTACGGCAACCGAGATCCCGAACGAACTCTTTACAATCACGGAGCAGACTTCGTACATTTATGACTCGAATGGCACCCCTATCGCTACCCTCACCGGCACCAGCAACATAAACCGCGAGCTGGTCCCCTATTCCGAAGTGTCTCATACCTACATCGATGAGGCATTCATGGCGATTGAAGATCGCTCCTTCGAAACGAATATCGGCATCGATCCGCGCCGTATCATCAGCGCTGTCGTCAATACCGTCACCAGCTCCGGTGACTCGTCGCACGGCGGTTCCACGATCACACAGCAGACCATCAAGATGCTGACCGGTGACGATGAGGTATCGTACCAGCGCAAGGTGCAGGAGTGGTACCGCGCGGTCAAACTTACAGAGCAGTTGTCGAAGTCTGAGATCATGAGTCTCTATCTCAACCTCGTACCTATGGGGAACAATTACGTCGGCATCCAGTCGGCAGCCAAAGCCTATTTCGGCAAGGAGGCCAGTCAGCTGAACCTGGCAGAATGCGCGCTTTTGGCCGGTATACCGAAGAGCCCTTCCTCCTACAATCCCCGCACGGAACTGGGCCGCAAGAATGCGCAGAGACGTCAGCGCGTGGTACTTCAGGCCATGCTCGATGAGAACGTCATTACCGCCAGACAATTCGAAACCGCGATGAATTTCGAGCTCGTTTACAATCAGGAAGAGGTTCAGTTATCCGGTTTGTACATCAATTCCTATTTTGAGGAGTACACCATTTCTCAAGTTACACGTGATCTCATGGAGAAGAAGGGTTATTCCGAGAACGTGGCCTACAAGATGGTCATGAACGGCGGCCTGCAGATTTACACCTCCCAGGATACCGTTGCGCAACAAAGCCTGGATCAGATTTTCCTTGACGAAAATATGTTTCAACAGAATCCCGCCGACTATGTGAATTCGCCCGAGCTTCCGGAGGCAGGAGTTGTCCTTCTAGATAATCAGAATGGTACCATCGTCGCCATGCAGGGCGGTTTTGGCCCCAAACGCGCGAACCTCGTTCTGAATCGCGCGGCGAACATTCGCCGCTCACCCGGTTCGTCCATCAAGCCCCTGGCTGTCTACGGCCCAGGACTTGAGCTGGATATTCTAACCGGGGCAACCATTATCAAGGACGAGAAATCCTACCTCGATCCACAGAATCCCACCGCCATCTGGCCGACAAACGCCTACAACGGCTTTCTCGGCAACATGAACGTGATTGACTGCGTCAAGCGCTCGAACAACGTTCCTGCAGTCAAAGCACTTAATGAAGTCGGCGTAGCCAATGCGAAATACTTCCTTAAGCAGATGGGTATCGACCTGACCAATGACCCCGTGCAACTCTCTCTGGGCACCGGCGGTCTGACCTATGGTACCTCACCTCTGCGTCTCGCCAACGCCTTCATGACATTCCCGAACGGAGGCCTCTATTCTGAAGCGAAATCCTACACCAAGGTCCTGGACAGCAACGGCACAGTTCTGCTGGAGCACAAGCCTGATTACACCCAGGTCTTCGATCCCGAGGCAGCCTATATGATGACATCCATCATGGAAGATGTACTCCTGGGTTCCACAGGCGGCACCGGTCATTCCGGTACAGCGCGCGCAGTCGGACCAATTTCCAACGCAGAAGGCCAGCGTATTGCTTCTTCGGCCAAAACCGGTACGACGAACTCTTACAACGATGAGTGGATCGTCCTGCAGACCCCCTACTACACCTCAGTCGGCTGGTACGGTTTCGACAATCGAATCAAGCAAACCTACATCCCCCGCAAGGATCTCTTCAATGTCCACTTCATTGTCGGCGATTTCATGAAAGCAGTTCATGCCGAGAAAGCTCCTTTGGATTGGGTGAAGCCTACAGGCATAATCGAACTGTCTGTGTGCACGGTGTCCGGCCAGCTTGCGACCTCATCCTGCGGAGGCAAGGTCAGAACCATTCCTTTCAAAGCAGGCAATCCTTTGACACCCACTGAGCCCTGCGGCGTTCACAGCAAATCCGGCGCGCCAATCAACTTCATCAATACCGATCGTCAGCCTTAATGAGTAGGAGAAATGTATGCCAAAACGCGAGAACTATATTTCCTGGGACGAGTACTTCATGGGCGTTGCCTTGCTAGCCGCGATGCGCAGCAAAGACCCCGGCACCCAGGTCGGAGCCTGTATCGTCAGCTCCCTGAACAAAATCATTTCCACAGGTTATAACGGCTTCCCCATCGGTCTTGGTGATGATGACTTTCCGTGGGCCAAAGAAGGCGGCTTCCAGGAGACAAAATATGCTTATGTCTGCCACGCAGAACTGAATGCCATTCTCAATAATCCGGGCACCTCTTTGGCTGGCTGTCGTATCTATGTCGCGCTTTTCCCCTGCAACGAGTGCGCCAAAGCGATTATTCAGGCCGGCATCCGCGAAGTAATCTATATTTCCGACAAGTACGCCGCCACCGACGGTGTAATCGTGTCCAAACGCATGTTCGACGCCGCCGGTGTAAGCTACCGCAAATTCGAAGGTTTCCACGATACCTTGAGCTTGTCTTTTCGCGAAGAAGACATCTAAACAGGTTACTAAAATATTGAAAGCGGCTGGAGTGCTTGGCTCCAGCCGCTTTTTTGTGTCCAGATGACCTGTGGCTAGTGTGCGTTCTAACCGATACGACCGACGCCGCCAAGCAACACATAGTAGAGCACAACCATACCGGTCATGATCCATTTGGCCGCCTTCTTCTCTTCATTGTGGGACATAAAACGAAGCATGAGAATGATCGTCACAATTAAGGCAGCGGTGTTGAGGATCCCATTCAACTCGGTGAAGATCCCCACATTGAACAAGCCAAAGATAATATTGAGCGGGAGCAGCAGCAAACGCGGCAACATGCAAACAGCAGCTGCGTTGACCGGACGCCACCAATCTTTGAACTCCTTAAAAATCACTTGCGAAAGCATGAATACACCGGCCAAAATACCAAACACCAAAACGGCCTGCAGCAGCCCAAATGCCCAGACACCGGCGTTATAACCGATGCCGAAGTTGAAGCGCAAAACACTAAATAGCTGTGAAATTGGATACAGAATAAAATACAGCACAAAAATCAAGGCCCAAGCGAATGGGCGCTCGGAGTTCTTGGCCTGCACAACAGAGTCGGTGTAATCCTGAGAGAAGAAAGTCTTAATCCAGCCTAACGTCTCTTGGAAGATCAACTGCAGCTCATCGCTTCCTTGGCGCTTGGGCTGCGCAGGGCCCTGTGCGTAGTTCGGCGGCACTTGCTGCTGGTAGGCATTCTGCTGATCATAGCCAGACGCCGGCTGCTGATAGCCGGGTGCTTGGTGCTGGTACTCTTGGCCGGGCTGCCAGCTGGCAGCCGGATCCTGATATCCTTGCGCATAGCCCTGGTATGGGGGCTGGGCACTCTGATTCACGTAACGCGCCGGATCATAGCCATTCTCAGGCGCAGGCTGGCCGGGATCACTGTAGGTCGGCTCAACCGGTTGCTGCGGCTGATAATACTTCGGATAACGCGCTGGATCTTGAGGCGCCTGCTGCTGGCCACCCTGGCCATTAGGATCTGGTGTATATGGGTTATCCATAAAAATCCTCCTCTGTGCTATGCACATTCATATTTATATAATTTTATTCGCAACAATTGTAACAAAAACCATCTGCTAACACAGCCTTATTTTTTGCCCGCGTGTAAAGGATCGTTATCCTGGCGGAATCTCACCTGAAAAAACTTCTCCCCAAATGCACCATGGCAGAATTCTTCCAGTCGGCCTGAGATATTTCTTCTCATTCGGCCTTACCAGAAATTACACGTAAACCTTGGCTATCCACATAATCTACGCTACAATAGGATAACTTTAAAGGATGGAGTCTTTCTGCTAATGCGACGGAATCGTCTACTGATCATCTCAGCCTCCCTGGCGCTGACTTTACTGGCAGCTTCCTGCCAGCGCGTCGCTCCGCCTCTCGTCAGTTCGACACCCTCTGCAGCGGAGAGCAGTACCACTACCTCCTCCGCCTCGGTGACTACCACCTCCGCCTCGGTGACTACTACCTCAGTCCCTTCTGACACCACCAGCACGACTACGGCAAGTGTTGTCACTACAACCACGACATTAACCACAGCCTCTACGAGCACTGCACAGCCGAGCACATCAGTCCCTACCGTGCCGGTCGAGACTTCGACGGGTGTGACTACAGCAGTCGTTACAAGCCCCTCCTCTTCGACTCGCGCCACCAGAGATCCTCTCGATGAATTCTTTGAAATCATCAACGGCACCACGCAGTCCTCGCAAGCCGGTTCGTTCAGCAATCCTTATTCAATCGGTGAAACCGCCACTTTCGACGGCTATGACACACTCTTTGATCCCTTCCGCGCGGATGTGTCCGTGCAGGAAGTCTTTCGCGGGCCGCAGGCTTTGCAGATGGTCAAAGACGCCAGCTCCCTGAACCCGGAACCTCGCAGCGGGCAGGAATACATGGTTGCGCAGGTCCTGGTCAAAATCACCGCTTCTCTGAACGGCGAATCAGTAGGTGTCAGTCCTTATTTCTTCTCTTTGGCCAGGCAGGATGGCCGCATGTACGGGGACGTAACCTTATTCCGCGCTATACCGCCGGTGCTTTCGACCATTAACGTCGGCGAGACGTCAATCGGTTACATCTGCTTCCAGGTCGACAAGGACGACGAAGATCCCTTTATCGTCTTCCTATCCCGGGCCCACGGCGGAATCTGGTTTCACACGAGTGAACTTCGCTCAGAGTCCGGGCCTGACGTCACAACAAGCTTTCGCAGCAAAGATTGATTTTCCGTATTAATGCTAGAAGTACAAGAGACAGTCTCAATTTTGAGATTATCTCTTTTTTTGCCGATATTGTCCATGACGCACGGGGTATTGATCACTGACCCCTTCCGGTTCCGGCCAAAATCGCGATAGCGTAGGTTCGGAGCGAAGCCACCGAAAAGAATCTGTTTGCTCTACTTCGAATGTTCCCTCAGGAAGAGGATTTTAAAAAGAGCCGCCTTCTATTCGAGACAGGCCTTTTTAGCTATGTGAAATAATCTCAGCCGCACTAATACACACAAGAAGAGTTTACGATAAAGGGTTCGTAGCCGGCCCTCTTGAGGCATCCAGAATCTCCTGCTTGTGCTCTGGCCCAAAGGCTTCGAGCGTTA
>JAAYZH010000229.1 GCA_012514965.1 Clostridiaceae bacterium
CGAGAAGCTGCGTGACCTGGAGGATCGTTTGAATAAACGTGTCATCGGGCAGGCTGAAGCTGTCAGCGCAGTAGCCCGGGCCATCCGTCGCGGCCGTCTTGGACTCAAGGACCCTTCACGACCCACAGGATCTTTTATATTCCTGGGCACGACCGGTGTCGGCAAGACCGAAACCGCGCGCGCTTTGGCTACGGAAATGTTTGGCGACGAGAAGGCTTTGATTCGCTTTGACATGTCCGAATACATGGAGAAGTTTGATGTTAGTAAATTCATTGGTTCGCCTCCGGGCTATGTCGGCTACGAAGAGAGCGGCCAGCTGACAGAGGCGGTACGCCGCCGCCCTTATAGTGTGGTCTTGTTCGACGAGATCGAAAAAGCTCACCCGGACGTTTTCAATATTCTTTTGCAGATTCTCGATGACGGACGTCTGACAGACGGCCAGGGCCGCACGGTCGACTTCCGCAACACGATTGTCATTATGACCTCGAATATCGGTGCCCGGACCCTCCTGACAGCCCAGGGCCGCCGTATCGGATTTACGCCGATTTCAGCCTCGACGGACAAGACTTTCGAGCTGGAAGACAACATGTACGGTGGCCGCAGCTACAGCGAGGCCAAAGAGCTCGTAATGGAAGAGCTCCGCAAGACCTTCAATCCGGAGTTCCTGAATCGAGTGGATGAAATTGTCTTCTTCCACATGCTGAGCCAATCTTCGATGGAGGATATCGTTTCGCTGCTCTTGAAGAAGCTCATACAACGTGTCGAAGACATTGGCATTCAGATGCAAGTCGAGCCCGAGGTGATCACTTGGCTGGCGAAAGAAGGTGCCGACCCGCAGTACGGAGCCAGACCCTTGCGCCGCAAGATTCAGAGCGCTATCGAAGATCTTTTGTCCGAGGTTATGTTGGACGGCCTGGTCCATGCCGGGGATACCGCCACTGTTAAGGTCAAAGACGGGAAAATCAGCATTGAGGCGGCCGTAACCGCCCTGCAAAAAGTCGAGGCTGACTTGAGCGAGGCGAATCTGCTGAATGTGCCGAATAGAGCGACGGAGCCAAACCAGATGGAACCGAAGCAGCCGGATCAGGGGGGCAACGCCGCCGCAGCCGATGTTCTGGCAGGTGAAGAGGAGTAAACGCAGGCTGACCACGCGGGGCAAGCGATCATAATCAGTGGGAACGCCCAGATTCAGCAGCGGGCGGCTGCGGTTTCGGGGCGTTTTATTTTCACTGTTCAGGCTTTGTATTAAGATAAACAGAGATTATTGATTGATCGGCGGAGTTCGCTAGTGCGGGTGGAGGAGTTTCTATGACGAAATATCGGCAGGGGACGAAGGGCAGTATTTTCCTGGCTTTAGCCGGTGTCGGCCATGTCATTCTGGCATTGGTCAATCTGGTCCTGGCTTTCCTAATGTTTACGCTGTCGCCATTGGGCTTGCGTAACCTTACAGAAGCGCGTTATCGCATGCTCTACATAGGGAGCTTGGACTTGGGGGCATTTGGTCTGCGACACGTTCTGTGGCTGGCGGCGCTCAGCTTGTTTGCTTCGATCGTGCTATCGCTGTTTTTTGCTGTGCTTGCGTTTCTCCACCTGAAGGATGACGAGGCCTGGCTGTTTTTGACGATCAGCGCCGCGGTGCTCCTGACAGTGACCGTGATGCTGTTGATTTTCAGCCGGGAGGCTGCCCTGGTCTGGTCGCTGCCGGTCTGGGTGTTGACCCTTGCAGGCGGTTTTTTGTCACGCAAGCCCAGAGTTGCAGGCCGGGCTCCTCAGAACACTGTAGATCCGACAGCCCGTTATCTGGACCCCGGTTTACCGCGTCCGGTCTACCGTACGAATTTCTATCAGGCTCCCCGCCCGCCCCAGGATAGGGAGGGGCAGTAAGAATGTATCTGTCTACACAAGAGAAGTGCAGTTGAAGAGTATCGCTGCTTCAACTGCACTTCTTGTAGATTCAGGGATTGAACGTCTACGTCTTACTGGGCCTGGCTGACAAAATTGATAAAAGTCGCGGCGGAGCTGCTGTCGACGAGGTCCCAGCCGCTTTCGGCAGGCAGAAGACTCCGCAGCATGTTCTCGGCATTATCGTACACACTCCGTTCAAGCTCGAGTTGCTGCCAGCCTTTGGCCTCCGAAAAGGTCTGGAACAACAAGCTGTCGCCTTCTAAACCGAGAAAGTGAATCTCTGAAACTTCAAGGGACGCCATCACCGGGAGGAGTTCCTCTTCGCTGAGGTCCTTGATCTCGGCTGCTTCAGCGGCGGCGGCTTCGTTTAATCTGGCCAAAATCGCCAGCTTGAGTGTCTCAAGCAAACGGTCCGATAGAGCATTCTTGCGAATATGGATCTTTTCGATTAAGTCGTTGTAGCTGACCAGGAGGCGCAGCATGTAGCCCTCCAGATCGACGCCGAAGTCCTGAGGCAGCTGGGCAGCCAGCTCATCAGACAGACGTCCGTCAGCCCGACGATTCTCGGCGGCAGTAATCTCGGTGTGCGCGGGACTATAGTAGAGCAGAAGCTTGTTTGCCGGGTCGATATACAGCATCGGCCGTTCGATAATGTAAAGATGATTGCAGTTTTGGCATTCATAATTCTGCAGCTGCTTCAGCAGGACCTTCTCTTCAAGATCAGGATCTTCGCCGATGTTGATGAGGTCCCAGATGACGATTTCTTCCTCATTCAGGCAATGCGCACAGGTAATGTACTCGCGATGAAAACGGGTCATACAGATAGGGACTCCTTTGCTGTAGAGAGATGTTGTGAATAGTGGTTGAGATTGGGCACAAATTCTTGCTTGTCGGAAGCCGGTATGACTCCAAAATTCGCCAGACTCGGTACCGAGAAATTGATCAGGAGGGCCAAGGCCAGGAAGACAGCGATATAGATGATCGAGCTCTGCACCAGAAGGCGGTCCTCGCTGAGCTGGACGGTTGCCTTCAGGCTGAGCGTGTCAACGACAGAGCGCAGGGCAAAGGCCGCCAGGAGCATGACAAGGGCCTGCAATCCGCTGCCGGCTACGAAGAAAACCGCCAGCAACATGACAATAATTTCGTAATACGTACCTGGCAGATAGGCGCGCAGCAAGGTCTCGAAGCTCAGACGCTGCCGTCCGACAAAGCGGAAAATCAGCATGCTGATCAAGACTCGCAGTGTACTGACGATGATGGCAGTCGAAAAACCGCGGATAATTGTGGATAGAGGATCCCAGATGATCACTGCGCTGGCATCGGGTTCTCGCAGCATGGCAATACGTGTGAGATTGCTGTAGCGGACGAAGGTCAGAACCAGGAGCGAGAAGATCATAGCTTCCAGTAAATATACGACAAGCAGGCGGACTCTTCCGGCCTTGCGGGCGCCGCTGATGACCTCAGTAGGTTTCGTAAAAAGACTGTGGAGAAACGTAAAAGCGCCGCTGAGACCGGTCAG
>JAAYZH010000371.1 GCA_012514965.1 Clostridiaceae bacterium
CGTGTCGAATTGGCCCCCAGAAGCCCGAATCGTGGCAAAAAACCGAGTTGTGTGGGCCCTCCGCATGGATAAGTCGGATATTTGTCCCCAGAAGCCCGAATCGTGACAAAAAACCGAGTTGTGCGGCCACCCAGCTTGGATAACTTGGATATTTGCCCCCAGACCCCCGAATCGTGGCAAAAACCCGAGTTGTGCGGCCACCCAGCTTGGATAACCCGGAAGTTTACTCCCACAACCCCGAATCAGCATCCACCTCCGTTTGAACCGCTGCCCGCCATCCATCAGCGCGGAAGGCTCTCTACGCGTACAAGTACTTCTGGAGCCGGCGCGCCGTCTCCGCCACCGGCAGCCCCATCACGGTGTAGAAATCCCCGTGGATCGCCTCCACCAGCAACGCCCCCTCGTCCTGAATGCCGTACGCGCCTGCTTTGTCCAAAGGCGAGCCCGTCTCTACGTAGTGGTCGATCAGGTGCTCCATGAAAGCGTCAGCGGGGTAGAATCGTACAGCCGCCTCACTGGCGAAGACCTCGGACCGACCGTCTGCGCGGATGCAGACCCCCGTCAGGACGCGATGTTCCTGCCCGGCCAGGCGCCGCAGCATGTAGCGCGCCTCGGCCTCGTCGCGGGGCTTACCCAGCACTTTCTCACCCAGGACCACCACCGTATCCGAGCTCAGGATCACAGACTCCGCCGCGTTGCCAAGACTCTCGGCGGCAGCGGCGGCTTTCGCCTCCGCCAGACGCCCCACCACTACCGTCACAAGCGCGAGGAAATCCTCCCCGGCCTTGTGACCGGCCAGCATCTCCCGGGCAATCGCTTCCTCATCCACATCCGCAGAGGCGACACGGAACGTGCACCCGCACAGCTGCAGCAGCTCGCGGCGGCGCGGCGACTGACTGGCCAAAATCAACGGTCTCTGGGTTTTCATAGTATCCTCTCCTCCCACGGCCGACAAAAGATTCACAAAACACCTGCGGCATTCGATCGCCGTCTCTAGTCCCGGCCGACAAGACATGATATCATGAAAAGGCTGATTTTACAGGGGCTCTCTTGCCCCTCTATCACAACCCGAACGACCCGAACGGCGGCACGACCCGAACGGCGGCACGACCGAACGGCGGCACGACCCGCCCAACCCGAACGGACCGAACGACCCGAACGGCGGCCCAACCCGAACGACCGCCCAACCCGCCCAACCCGAACGACCCGCACAACCCGAACGGCGGCACGACCGCACAACCCGCCCGACAGCCGGGATTCACATAAGGAGGCTTCTGCAGAGGTGGAAAAACTCGCGCTCTATGGATTCAACAATCTCACGAAAACCCTCAGTTTCAATATCTACGATATTTGCTATGCCAAGTCCGAACGCCAGCAGCAAGACTACATCGAGTATATTGACGAACAATACAATTCCGAGCGCCTGACAAGCATTCTGCTGGAAGTGACCGACATGATCGGCGCCCACGTCCTGAACATCTCGAAGCAGGACTACGATCCGCAAGGCGCCTCCGTCGACATCCTCATCGCCGACCAGGGCATGCCCACCGAGACCATCGACCCCTCGAACAATCTCGGGGTCCTGACCCGCTGCGCCATAGACGAGGAGGTCTCGGACACCCAGCGCGAGATCTACCGCCGCCTGGCCGCCCATCACGACGAGATCCTCGGCCACCTGGACAAGAGCCACCTCACCGTCCACACCTTCCCGGAGTACCACCCGAATAACGCCATCTCCACCTTCCGCGTCGACATCGAGGTGGCCACCTGCGGCCGCGTCTCCCCCCTGAGCACCCTGGACTTCCTGATCTCGAGCTTCGACTCCGACATCATGACCATAGACTACCGGGTCCGCGGCTTCACCCGCGACCGCGACGGCCGCAAGTACTTCCTCGATCACGACATCACCTCGATCCAGGACTACATCGGCGAGTCTACTTTGGCCCTCTACGACGCCCTGGACATCAATGTGTACCAGTCCAACCTCTTCCACACGAAGCTGCTGATCAAGGACATCGCGCTGCAGAAATACGTATTCAACGACAACGTCGCCGAGATGGACGACTACGAACGGCAGCAGATCACCCAGTCCCTGCGCCGCGAGATGATCGAGATCTATTCCGGCAAGAATATCTACGAGGGACGCTAAATGAGCTATTTGATGGACCAGACCAAGGCACCGCTGTACAAGGCGCTGCGCCGTTACCGCGACAATCGCATCGTCCCCTTCGACGTGCCCGGCCACAAGCAGGGCCGCGGCAATCCCGAGCTCACCGACTTCCTCGGCAAGAGCTGCCTGTCGATCGACGTGAACTCCTCGAAGCCCCTCGACAACCTCATCCACCCCATCAGCGTCATCCGCGACGCCCAGGCCCTGGCCGCCGACGCCTTCGGCGCCGATTCGGCCTTCTTCATGGTGAACGGCACCTCCTCCTCCGTCCAGGCCATGGTCATGAGCTGTGTCGGCGAAGGCGATGAGATCATCATGCCCCGCAACGTCCACCGCAGCGCCATCAACGCCCTCATCCTCACCGGCGCCCGCCCCGTCTACGTCGACCCTGGCCAAAACCCCGCCCTCGGCATTCCCCTCGCCATGTCCCTCGAGAACATCCAGAAGGCCATCGCCGAGCACCCGAAGGCCAAAGCCATCCTCGTCAACAACCCCACCTATTACGGCGTCTGCGCCGACCTCGAAGCCATTGTCAAAGTCGCCCACAAGGCCGGCATGCGCGTCCTGGTCGACGAAGCCCACGGCACCCACTTCTACTTCTCCGAAGAGCTCCCGCCCTCCGCCATGGCCTGCGGCGCCGACATGGCCGCCGTCAGCATGCACAAGACCGGCGGCTCCCTCACCCAGAGCTCCCTCCTCCTCATGGGCAAGTCCATGGAAGGCTGGGACGGCTACGTGCGTCAGATCATTAACCTCACGCAGACCACCTCCGCCTCCTACCTCCTCATGGCTTCCCTCGACATCAGCCGGCGCAATCTCGCCCTCAACGGCGAAGATATCTATAGCAAAGTCATCCGCATGGCCGACTACGCCCGCGAAGAGATCAACGCCATCGGCGGCTACCACGCCTTCTCCGAAGACGTCTGCGACGGCGACGCCTTCAAGTACTTCGACAAGACCAAGCTCTCCATCCACACCCGCGCCATGGGCCTGGCCGGCATCGAAGTCTACGACATTCTGCGCGACGACTACGACATCCAGATCGAGTTCGGCGACCTCGGCAACATCCTCGCCATCCTCTCCGTCGGTGACCGCCAGGCGAATATCGAGCGCCTGCTCGCCGCCCTGGCCGACATCTACCGCACCCGCCGCGGCTCCCCCGCCGGCCTGCTCAGCAACGAATACATCGAGCCCATCGTCGTCACCACGCCCAAGGAAGCCTTCTTCTCCCCCTCAATCGCGGTCCCCATCGAGTCCTCCCTCGGCTACGTCTGCAGCGAATTCGTCATGTGCTACCCACCCGGCATCCCCATCCTCGCCCCCGGCGAGCGGGTCACCCAGGATCAGCTCGACTATATTCGCTATGCCAAAGAGAAAGGCAGCTCCATGTCAGGCACCGAGGACATCACCCTGCAGACCCTCAATGTTTTGGCGAAAAAATAGCCCTTTCCCCGCCCCCCACGCCCGCCGCACGCACACAGGCCTCCCCCGAGGCAAGAGAAAGTAGAATGTATGGAACTTTGGTTTAGCGAACAACACACCGACGACGTGAAACTGTCGATCCGGGTCGAGAATATCCTCTGCAGCCGCACCTCCGACTTCCAGCGCATCGACGTGCTGGAGACCCCGGAATTCGGGCGCATCCTCGTCCTCGACGGCGTAATCATGCTGACAGAGAAGGATGAATTCATCTACCACGAAATGATGACCCACATCCCGCTCGCCGTGCACCCCCGGGTCCGCGACGTCCTGGTGATCGGCGCCGGCGATGGCGGCACCCTGCGCGAGCTCTGCCGCTACTCCGACATCGAGCACATCGACCTGGTCGAAATCGACAGCGAAGTCATCGACGTCTCCCGCGAATTCCTGCCCACCGTCGCCACCGCCTTCGACGACCCGCGCGTCCATGTCGAGATCGCCGACGGCCTGCGCTACGTCCGCACCAAACAAAGCTGCTACGACCTGGTGATCGTGGACTCCACCGACCCCTTCGGCCCCGGCGAAGGCCTCTTCACCCGCGAATTCTACGGCAACTGCTACAATGCCCTGCGCCCCGACGGCATCCTCGTGAACCAGCACGAAAGCCCCTACTACGAGGGCGACGCCCGCGAGGTCCGCAACACCCACCGCAAGACCCTGCCCATCTACCCCATCAACCGCCTCTTCCAGGCGCACATCCCGACCTACCCCTCCGGCCACTGGCTCTTCGGCTTCCTGTCGAAGAAGTACGACCCGCTGGCAGACCTCGACGCCGACCGCTGGAATGCCCGCGGCATCCAAACGCGCTACTACAACACCGACCTGCACCGCGGCTGCTTCGCCCTGCCCAATTACGTGCTCGACCTGCTGGACACCACGCCCGATCAGCGGGGGTTGTAGGGGAATTGCTGCAATTATCTTCGAGTTTACTGGACAGAGTCAGCGTTAGTCACACTGATCGAAATACCATTACACAGAGTTATTTGCACACTCTAAAAGTATTCAAGCGCAATCATTACAACCAAATGGAATCCTTGCATCATCTTTTCAGTTACAGGTTATTTCAAAGCCAGGCAAACCCCTACTCCCACACCCGCTTATATAACCTTTGTA
>JAAYZH010000230.1 GCA_012514965.1 Clostridiaceae bacterium
GCACCCACACCCATCACAGAAGATGACATAGCGGATGTCGTAGCCATGTGGACGAATATTCCGGTCAAGAGCTTAACCGAAACGGAACAGAAGAAGCTCCTGCATATGGAGGAGCGACTCCACGAGCGCTTGATTGGCCAGGAGAAAGCTGTTTCGGCGGTTTCGCGAGCCTTGCGCCGCACCAGAGCCGGCTTGCGCAGCCGCAAGAAGCCCTCGAGCTTTATCTTTGTCGGACCCACAGGCGTCGGCAAGACCGAACTCGTCAAGGCACTTGCGCAGGTGATGTTCGACAGCGATGAAGCGTTGATTCGCCTGGATATGTCCGAATATATGGAACCGCACACTGTCTCTAAGCTGATCGGTTCGCCTCCGGGCTATGTAGGCTACGACGATGGGGGTCAGCTGACCGAGAAGATCCGCCGTAAGCCTTACAGCGTCCTGCTGCTCGACGAGATCGAGAAGGCTCATGCGGATGTCTTCAACATGCTCTTGCAGATACTCGACGAGGGACGCCTCACGGACGGTCACGGCCGCTTGGTGGACTTCAGCAATACGGTCATCATCATGACATCTAATGTCGGCACTACGAAGAGCGGAGGCTACGGCTTTGGTTCACAGCAGGACACGGCTGCCGAAGAACGAATCCTCACGAAGCTTCGTGAGTTCTTCCGTCCTGAGTTCCTCAATCGTGTCGATGAAGTGGTTGTCTTCCATACCTTGACGCAGCCAGAGATCCGACGCATTGTGGAGCTCATGCTCAAGGATGTCAACGACGCGCTCAAGCAATCCTGCAATGTCGAGATTGCGGTCAGTGACGAGGCCAAAGACTATCTTGCCAAAGAAGGCTACAGCGATGAATACGGGGCCAGACCTTTGCGTCGTACGATTACGCGCAAGCTTGAGGATCCTTTGGCCGAGCTGAAGCTGGCAGGCAAACTCGATGGAGCTTTTGGCGTTGCGGTGACAGTCGAAAACGGTGAGCTCAAGCTGGAAGCACATTAGGTTTACCACTTACTTATAACGAAGAAGGCAGGCTCTCTCACGAGACCTGCCTTCTTGCTTGTCAAATCATTTTCAGAAGCGCGCCTCAGCTGCGATAACTACCGTTGATTTTTACGTAATCATAGGAAAAGTCGCAGGTCCAATAGTGGTCATAGTAAGCGCCGCTGTTCAGGTCGATTGTGACGATGATCTCGTCCTGGCGGAGGATGTCCGATGCAGTTGCTTCATCGAAGGGCAGTCCGGCCCCGCCCTCACAGACTTTGAGACTGCCAAGGGAGATATCGATTCGCTCAGGGGAAATCGGTACTTCACTGTTCCCAATCGCCGTGATGATTCGTCCCCAGTTGGGGTCGCCGCCAAACATAGCGGTTTTAAACAAGGGTGAACGGGCAACGGTCAAAGCTACTTTATAGGCGGCAGCGGCATCCGCAGCACCGTCGACACGTACGTCAATGAGCTTGGTGGCCCCTTCGCCATCGGCGGCTATATTGCGGGCCAGGCGCATGCAAACGCTCTCCAGCGAGCGCAGGAAGGCTCTGGCGTTGTCGTCGAGCTCGCGGTTGCCGCTGAAACCAATGGGTTCGTTTTCCGCCAGGCCTGTTGAGACGATGACGGCGGTGTCGCAAACCGACGTGTCTCCGTCGACCGAGACGCGGTTGAAGGTCTTCTCCACGACTTGTCGCAGACTCCACTGCAGAAAATCTCTGTCGACTACGCAATCTGTGGTGATAACGGCAATCATGGTAGCCATGTTGGGATGGATCATGCCGGAGCCTTTGGCCATACCGGCCACACAGATCTCGCTGTCACCGATGTAGAAGCTTGTAACCGCTTCTTTCATGGTAGTGTCTGTTGTCATAATCGCTTTGCAGGCGTCATGACCCGCGTACTCATCCTGGCTCAGGGCAGAAGCCGCTATGCTGATTCCCTGCGCCACATTGTCCATCGGCATTGGAATCCCGATTACGCCGGTCGAACAGGTGAAGACTTCTTCCGGACAAATACCCAGCGTCTCAGCCGTCAGGACGGCCATTTCTTCGGCATCCCGGTCGCCTTGCAGCCCGACACAGGCATTCGCGTTGCCGCTGTTGATGACAATGGCGCGCACAGGAAATTCTTCTTTCATCAGATTCAGGCTACGCAACAAAGAGTGCCCCTTGACCTGATTAGAAGTGAAAACCGCAGCGGCTGTGCCAAGACCGTTGATCTGGATCAGGGCCAGGTCGGGCTTGTTGTTCTTCTTGATGCCAGAGGCTACGCCTGCGGCCAAAATACCGCGGGGAGAGGTGATGCTGCCTTCAATGAATTCCATACGTTACAGCCTTTCTTTGCTAGAAGAATGAGTATCAGTATTGTATCATTGAAGGAGTTGCATGAAAAACAATCCATGCTTAGGACCATAAATTGAAGGGGGACGTTATGTGGAGAAATCCTGAACTTCGTGCGGATGCGCGTTTTCACCTTAAGGGCAGCTGGAGCTACGCGATCGTAATCTGCTTAATTGCCTCTCTGATCGCTTCGACGATTCAATCGCTGGTTGGGACTATTTTGGGCACCAGCGCTGTTTTTACTTCCTTTTACGACTTGCTCTATCGGACCGGCGGTCAAGTCAGTGAAGGTGAGATTCTGCGTAATCTGCCGATATATGCCGAGAAGATCACCATGGCTGCAATTGTCTCCGGAATTGTGACACTCGTGCTGAGTGTCTTCTTCACACTGCCTTTTGCTGTCAGCGTGAACAACTGGTTTGTACGCAACCGCGAAACCCCGGCCTATCCTCCTTTCAGCATGGTTTTTTCGCATTTCTCCTGCAACTATGGACGCCTTGTGACAGGCAGACTATGGGAAGGTCTGTGGACGGTGATCTGGGGTTCGCCCTACTATGTAGGCAGCGCCATGATTGCGATCAGCAGCCTGCAGATGATGACACAAGCCGGCACCACTGGAACGATTCCGAATCCGGAACTTTCTTCGCCTCTCTGGATGCTTTATTTATCTGGCGTAGCGCTGTTGCTGCTGGGCCTGATCCCGTGGATCAACCGCAGCCTGGCCTATGCGATGAATGCATTTATTTTGGCCGATAATCCGGGAATTGGCCACCGCAGATCCTTGCAAATCAGCAAGCGCATGATGAAGGGCAATAAACTCCACTTGATCGGCTTGAACCTTTCGTTTCTAGGCTGGATACTCCTGTCGCTGCTCACCTGCGGGATTGGTATGCTTTTCGTCACGCCTTACATGAATCAGACCATGGCTGAGCTCTACGCGAAGCTCCGCAGCGCGGCTGTCTATCGCGGGGATACAACGATGGAAGAACTTGGCTTCGTCCTGTCTGCTCCGATGCCGGGAAGCCCTGGAACACAGCCTCCGGTGACCGATCCCTACGCTCCAAACTGGCAGAACCCATACAACGGTTGAGCCTCGGAACGAAGCTGGATCGGCTTTTCGCCTATTTTCGCTGACGAGCTATACCATGACATTATCGCTGATCAACCACAATTGCGAAAATTCGGGCTTGACAAGAGAAACTTTAATAACTATTATGTTTCACGTGC
>JAAYZH010000231.1 GCA_012514965.1 Clostridiaceae bacterium
GGTCGTTGGCTGGAAGGAAGGTGCAGAACCTGCCGAGCGTGGACTGTCTTATCCTTGCGGGATTTGCAGACAGTTTCTCAATGAGTTTGCTGCTGCCGACATGCCGGTAATTGTGGCTCGTTCAGAGGATGATTATTTTGAGTCCACTCTTGGCGACTTGTTGCCGCATAGCTTTGGCCCGCAAAACCTGGTGGATTAGCTGCAGGCCACGTACAAACACGAGGCCGTTGAAACGACTGCCATATACAGCCCCGAGCCTGGCGATGACTGGCTGAACTTTTTCAGTGTCCCGTAAAACATGGCGATAGCTTGACTTTCCAGATATCTCCTATACATTAGAAGGAGGGAATCACTGTCAGCTTGCGGGCTGCGGGGTCTTTCTGTAAGTGAATGAATCTTGTCCGTTGTCAGAGGCTTTCTGCGTCTGTCAACGGACTTCTTATGTAGACAAAGGAGAAGCAGACGTCTTGGAAGTATCGAAGAAACAACAGAAACTATACATTGGGATTTTGGCGGCGATTTTTTGCACAATGCTGTGGGGGAGCGCATCCCCATTTATTAAGCTTGGCTATGACTTTTTTGAAATGGACACGTCGAATGTCTACAATATTCTCTTGTTTGCCGGCGTACGATTTTTTGGCAGCGGCTGGCTTACTCTGGGCCTCAGCTGGATTTTGACCAAGCAACGCCCTCACTTTAGCAGAAGCCTGATTAAGCCGACCATCTTGATGGCGCTCAGCCAGACGGTCCTCCAGTACTTCCTGTTCTACATGGGACTTACGGTCGTTACAGGTGCCTCGGGGGCGCTGTTGAGTTCGACGAACGCATTCTTCGCGGTTATCCTTGCCGCCGTTGTGGGTGTAGAGCGCTTGACTGTGAAGAAGCTGGTTGCAGTGCTCCTGGGCCTGACCGGTATCGTTATTTTGAACCTAGGCAATAATTTTGAGTTTGCCTTCAGACTCAACGGTGAGCTGCTTGTCCTGCTGTCGGCTGTTGTCATCGCCTCTGCAAACCTCATGATTAAACATTTTGGCAAAACCCACGAACCGGTCGCTCTGACCGGCTGGCAGTTCATCCTCGGCGGCGCGATTCTGTCAGGGCTTGGCTTAGCGGGCGGCGGAAGCCTGATCTGGCCCGGTTTCGCCAAGAGTCTTGTACTGTTCTACCTGATGGTTCTGTCTGCTTTGGCCTATGGAATCTGGTCGTTGCTCTTGAAACGCTATCCGGTTTCGAAGGTGGTAGTGTTCCAGTCGCTGACTCCGGTTTTTGGGGCTTTATTCTCCTGGATGATTTTGGGTGAGGATATCTGGCGCTGGCAGATGCTGGTCGCTTTGCTCGTCATTGCAGCGGGTATTATGCTGTTGAACCTCAAGAAACCTGCCACAGCTTCCGTGCCGCAGCTGTCGCAAACGGATGAATAGAAACGAAGAGGGGTGCTGTTCTGCAGCGCCCCTCTTCGTTTCTAAACTGCAGGGTGACTCTCAGCTAATTCTGGTAGTGAATGCGTTCAGCGATCGTGTCAGCAGTCTGGCGATTGCGCAGATTTTCGATCAGCTTGAGCGCAAAGGGTATGGCAGACCCTAGAGCCTGTCCGGTTAGGACCGATCCATCTTCGACAAGACGATCCGGCGTATACCTTACACCTGGACCGAACTCATTTTCGCAACCGGGAAAGCAGGTTGCTGTGTGTCCATCTAGCAGGCCGGCTTTGGCCAAAACCGTCGGAGCCGCGCAAATAGCGGCAAGGGGCTTGCCCTGACGACTGTGCTCTTGTAACAAGTTCAGAAGCTCGTTATTTCCTTTAAGCCTCTCCGTACCCTGGCCGCCGCCAGGGAGGATCAGATATTCTTCATCCGATGGTGTGAATTCCTCAAGTGTCTCGTCACAGACAATGCGTATTTGATGAGCGCCGGTAATTTCCGGACTGTCTTCGATGGATACCATCGTTATGCTGATGTTCGCACGCCTGAGCAGATCAACGATCAGGAGAGCCTCACATTCTTCTGTACCATGAGCCATGAAAATCGCGGTGTTTGCCATGATCTTCTCCTTTCGATCGAATGTATGCGCTGACCCGAAGGCCGCGCAGACAGTTTTCATTACTTATATAGTCTCATATATTGCTCAGCTGTACCAGATTCTGGTAGGGGCTGCAGAATTGAAAGCCCATCTGGACCGTGTTATGATGCTTAGCATTCGAAATAACTTCAATGACAGGGGATATCTATGAGAATCGGGATTATCGCGGCTATGCAAGTCGAAATTGATGATATTTTGGCCGAGAGTATGGACACAAGTGTAGAGGTCGTCTTTGGACGCAAGATCTACATCAGCAGCCGCAGCGGCCACAGCCTGTACATGGGCGTCAGCGGAATCGGCAAGGTCAATGCGGCAACCTTTGCTCAGATTCTGATTGATCATTTTGACGTAGAAGTGCTGCTCAATACCGGTATAGCCGGCAGCCTCAAGGGCGGACTGGGTACGTTGAGTCTTGTTTTGGCCACCGATCTCCATTACCACGACTTCCCGAATAAAATTCTCAGAAATACATTTCCCTATCTGGCCTCTTTCCCTACAGATGACAGCTTGCGACAGCTGGCACGTGAGGCGGTTCCCACCGGTGTCAAGGTCGAAGAAGGCGCCATCGCCACGGGTGATGATTTTATTGACAGTAATGAGAAGAAAGCAGCGATCGTCGCCGCGACTTCAGCCATTGCCTGTGACATGGAGAGTGCCGCTGTAGCTCACACGGCTGCGGCAGCCGGTAAGCCTTGCCTGGTCATTCGCTGCATTTCCGATGAAGCAGACGAAAACAGCGCCGAGACTTACGATCACTTCGAAAGTCGCGCCGCTGCGATCTCCGCACGGGTTGTGCTGGATTTACTTGATAAACTAGCCTAGGCTGCAACCTGGCTAACGGAACCAATTGCGCAGAATATTTTCACGGTGACGCTGGTTCTGGTGGCCAAGCAGTTTATCCATGAATTGACGTGAGAATTGCAGGTAGCCTTGAGCAAAACTCAGGCGGACTACACCTTGCAGACGGTCGCTGCCTACGACTTCCTTGATGTTGCGGGCCGGCAGGGTAGGATTGCCAAGATCTTTCTCGTCGAGACCTTTGAGCAAGAGTTCACGTACGGTTTCGTTGTCGTAGTAGATACAGCTGTCACCGCGTCGGCGGTCATCAATCAGGATGAAGTGCTCAAAACGTATGGCCATGAGATCATTCGTGAGCATGGCGACGTCCTCGATGTCCTCGATGTAGGTCTGTAAGAACTCTCTTTTCCCTGGATACATCA
>JAAYZH010000232.1 GCA_012514965.1 Clostridiaceae bacterium
CAGCTCCTGGACGCCGCGCGCGGCATGGGCCTGACTCGCGGCCAAATCCTCCGCAAAGTCGAGCTGCCCCTTGCGCTCTCGGTCATCATGGCCGGTATCCGCAACGCGATCGTCATCGCCATCGGCATCACTGCCATCGGCACCTTCATCGGCGCCGGCGGCCTGGGCGACATTATTTCGCGCGGCATCAATGTCGCCGGCGGCGCCCCGATCATCTGGGCAGGCGCCCTGCCCACTGCCTTGATGGCTGTCTTGACCGACCTGATTCTCGGCTGGGTCGAAAGGCGCCTGGATCCGTCAAAGCGTTACGCGTAGACGTTATTGTCGATCAGTGTGGAAGAGGCCGCTTCGTTATGGAGCGGCCTCTTTTTTGTGTTATGGACTGGGGGTTGCGGGTGGGACTGAGGGTTGCGGGTGGGGGTGCGGGGTGTGGAATGGGGCGTGGGCTAGTGAGTGGGCAGCGCTCGGGCGGACAAATTTGACGTTTATCGGAGCACTCAAACCAGATAAGCGGCTTTTTTGGCCATTTCAGGCTCCCGGGGACAAATATCCGACTTATCTAACTGGAACCCACACCTAACTCAGACATTTGCCACGATTCGGGGTTCCGGGGCAAATGTCTGAGTTAGCCAGGCGGCTGTATAATAAAAAGAAATTCTCTTTGGATTGTGACCCGGCCGCGCCGGTTCCGGTCTATATAAGTGAAAGCTTTCAACGAACATAGAGGAGACGGCACATGGATGACGAGGCGATCATCGATCTCTACTGGGATCGGGATGAGAAGGCCATCAGAGAAACGCACAATAAGTTTGGCCGCTACTGTCACAGCATAGCCTACAACATCTTGCAAAACCGTCAGGATGCCGAGGAGTGTGTGAATGACACCTGGCTGCGCGTGTGGGACGCGATACCGCCGCAGAGGCCGGGACGTTTTTTGGCCTTTGTGGGCAAAATCACACGCAACTTGGCGTTAAACCGGCTCGAGGCGTATGGCGCGCAGAAGCGAGGTTCGGGGCAGAATGAACTGATTTTCGATGAACTGGCAGAGGTGCTTCCGGCTCCCGGACACGAAGCGCGGATCGTCGAAGAGATCGTACTGACTAAGGTCCTCAATGGTTTTTTGGCCAAACTGCCGCCGGAAACAAGAATTATCTTCATGCGCCGCTATTGGTACCTGAGTACGGTGCGCGAGATTGCCCGCGATCTGGGCGTGGGCGAGAGCAAGGTCAAAATGACACTGCTGCGAACCCGAAACGCACTGCAACAAAAGCTAGAAGAAGAGGGTATTGTCCTATGAGAGAGAATCAATTACTTCGCGCATTGGGGCAGGTCGATGAAGTCTATATCACGGAAAGCGCGCCGCGCCGCCGTCAGCCCCTGCTCCTGCGCGTTGCCGCTGCTGCCTGCCTGTTTGCGGGTCTGGTCGGTGTATTTAGCCTGGTACAGCATGGATCGCAAAGCATCCCATTGCAGCTATCCTCACCCGGGATCCGTGCGCGATATGTCAAGGATGACGAAGCGCTGGCCCGGTTGCCGCGTGCAGCCATGTATAGCTCTGAACTTATCAGTCCGAGCACCGGCCAGCCGAGCCGTGTGCTGCGAGGTACAGTCCACAATGTCCAAAACCTCGAAATCGACTTTGGCGAAGTCAAACACTACCTGGCTGCTGCCGAAATTGAGGTCTGGAAAGACATCGATCGGGCAGCGGCGGCAGACGCAAACATCACGGTGCTCTTGCCCGGTCCTGTCCTGCCCGCTGCCGATGATCTGTTCGCTCAACTCGATCGGGGCACCGAAGTACTGCTGCTGCTGCACGAGTACCGCAGCGCCGATGTCCTGCAGGTAGAAGGTCGGGTTCTCCGGCTGGATGAACTGGCCGAATTTGGCCTCTTCAAAGGCAGCGCGGGGCTTTTCCTGCAAACGGATGCGGGCTTGCGATTCGATGTCAGCAGCTATCCTGGACTCAGTGAAACAATGAGCCTGGAAGAAATCGAAAACTATTTCCGAAAAATTCAATAATCAACACAACGAATGGAGAAACATAATGAAAAAACAATTGCTTTCCCTGATCGCAGCCACTGCTTTGGCCTTCAGCGCCGCAGCCTGCGCCGGCAGCCCTGCTGCCACTACAACAACAGCCGCCACAACAGCGGCCCCCACTACGACCGCGGCCACTACGACCGCGGAACCGACGACGGCCGCCCCGACCACAACAGAATCCGACAGCAACGAGAGCGAGAGCACCGTGGCTGAACTTCTGGCCGATATCTACGCCATCAAGAAGCCCGAATTCATGATCGGCGACGCGCCCCTGGACCCCGCAGATCCGAACTCCGTCGCCTATTACACTGGGCTCGAGAGCTTGGACAAAGTCGCGGAAACAGCCGTTTCCGAAAACATGATCGGCTCCCAGGCCTACTCGCTGGTCCTCCTTCGCGTCAAGGACCCTGCTGATGCCGAAGAAGTCGCCCAGGCGATGCTCGACGGTATCAATCCCGCCAAGTGGATCTGCGTCGATGGCGATGACCTGCAGATTGTGACACACGAAGATATCGTTCTCTTGATCATGGTAGCTTCGCAGCTCAGCGACACCGTGACGTCCCAGGAGATCGTGGACGCCTTTATCGAGGTTCGCGGCGCCGAGCCGGATGTGCGTCTCAAGAAATAAGCTGAGTAGCAGCGGTACGGAGGGCAAGACATGCTGTTTTCGAGTCTGACATTTCTCTATTGGTTCTTGCCCTCTGTGCTGATCCTCTACTTTCTGCTGCCGGATCGGTTCAAGAATTTCGTCCTGCTCGCGGCCTCGCTCCTGTTCTATGCCTGGGGCGAGCCGCGTTTTATAGTGCTCATGCTCGTGACGATCCTGTCCGCCTATGTGCACGGCCGCCTGATCGAGGCCACCCGGGGACGGCTGGCGGAACGCTTATGGCTGCTCTCTTCCATCACAATTGCTCTGGCTCCGCTGCTCTACTTTAAGTATGCCAATTTTCTGATCGATAATCTCAGCGTTCTGACAGGTACAAACCTGCCTGTGCTGAAACTGTCGTTGCCGATCGGAATCAGTTTCTATACATTTCAAGCCCTCAGCTACACCGTAGACGTCTATCGCGGCCGGATCCAGGCCCAGCGCAAACTTCACCTGCTGGCGCTGTACATCACCTTCTTCCCTCAGCTGATTGCCGGGCCAATCGTCCGTTACACCGATATCGAAACTGCCTTGAGCCGACGCAGCCACTCACTGGAGAACTTTAGCAGCGGCTTCACACGTTTTAGCCTGGGTCTGGCCAAAAAAGTCCTCCTGGCCAACGAATTAGGTGAGTTTGTCCAGGTCTTCCGCAGTTCCGGCCAAAAATCCGTTGCCTTCTACTGGCTCTATGCTGTGGCCTTCAGCCTCCAGATCTATCTGGACTTTTCAGGCTACAGTGACATGGCCATCGGACTTGGTCGAATCTTCGGTTTTGATTTCCCTGAGAACTTCCGCTACCCCTTCGAAGCACGAAGCATCACGGAGTTTTGGCGGCGCTGGCATATCTCTCTGGGTTCGTGGTTTCGTGACTATGTGTATATCCCCTTAGGCGGCAACCGCGTCTCGGGCAGCCGGCTCGCCCTGAATCTGCTTACAGTCTGGACGTTAACCGGCTTGTGGCACGGCGCAGAGTGGCAGTTTGTCCTCTGGGGCCTGTTCTTTGGCCTGCTCCTTCTCTTCGAGAAGCTGTTGCCCGTCACCGGAATCGCTGCTCCGCTGCGACACGCAGGTGTACTCGTGCTGGTTCTTCTGTCCTTCGTGATCTTCAACGCAGGCAGCCTGCCCGAGCTCTGGCTGGACGTTCGCTCGCTCTTCGGCGTCACCGCCCTTCCCTGGCTGAGCGCGGAAACCCTCTACTACACCCGCAGCTATGGGGCGGTTCTGCTCTTGGGTGCTGCAGCCTCGACATCTGGCCCGCGCCGTCTGTATGAATATTTGCAACAGAAGACTTCCCCCATCCACCTGCCGGAACTCGTCAGAGTATTGATCGTACCAGCCCTGCTCCTTCTCGTCACCGCCTACCTGCTGGATGGAGCCTACAACCCCTTTCTGTATTTTCGCTTCTAACCTATTCGGAGGAACATATGCAATCTGCTCGATGGACCAAGATCACCGCTGTGCTGTTCAGCGTCTACCTTGTCGGCATGGCCGGCTGGGCTGCTCTGCGCGCGCCCGACGCAATTTCCACATCGGAGCGACGTCCACTCGCCACTCGGCCTGTCCTTACCTGGAAGGACTTCTTGTCCGGCAACTTTGCCGAAGACTTTGAGACCTATGCCCTGGATCAGTTTCCTCTACGCGATCCGTTGCGCAGCTTCAAGGCCGTGACGCAGTTTTACCTCCTGCAGCGCCTCGACAAGCAAGGCATTTATTTGGCCGATGGACATGTGGCCAAACTCGAGTATCCGCTCAACAGCAGTTCTGTCCAAAACGCCGCGCAGAAATTAGAAGCTGTGCTGGCGCGCCTCAATCTCCCGCAAGATTCGGCTGTCTATGCCGCAGTCATCCCGGATAAAAACTTCTTTTTGGCCGCAGCCAACGGCTATCCTGCGCTGGATTACGCGGAAATGCAGGCTCTGTTCCGTACCGAACTGGCTTCCGCACACCACATCGACCTTTTTGACTGCTTAAGCCTAGAGGACTACTATAACGGCGACCCGCATTGGCGTCAGGAGCGCCTGAGCTCGGTTGTAGAGCGTCTCTCTCTCCGGATGGGCTTCGCAGACCGCCTCTCTACCGACTACACAGAATCTCTCCTGGGCCCCTTCTACGGCGCCTACCATGGACAAGCCGCCTTGCCGCTCCCCTCTGAAAGCTTGCACTTTCTCACCAGCCCCCTGCTTACCCAAGCCACAGCCTACCACTTCGAGAACCACAGTACACGCCCACTCTATGACCTTGACAAGGCCGCAGGCCTTGACGCCTACGACCTCTTCCTGTCAGGTGCTTCCGCGCTTGTGACCATCGAGAACCCTGCAGCCTCAACCGACCGTGAACTCCTGCTCTTCCGCGACTCCTTTGGCAGCAGTCTCGCACCCCTGCTGCTCGAAGCCTACGCCAAAATCACCCTCATTGACCTTCGTTACATTCATCCCGACCTCTTGGTCGAACAGATCCGGACAGCCAACGCAGATGTCCTCTTCCTCTACAGCAGCCTCCTGCTCAACAACAGCCTAAGCTTACGCTGAGCGCGGGCCTCCTCTCCCCTGCACGAAGAAGGGTGCTGTCTCAAAATGAGACAGCACCCTTCTTCTACTCTTTAAGTGGACTGGGGCAGGGCGAGTATCGAGATGAAGTGCTCGGGGCTTGGAATAACGTTAAATTTGTCCACCGCACCCCCTGATCTGGACAAAAATTGCGAAAGTGTGTGTGCGGGGCCTGGAATATCGAAAATTTTGTCCACCGCACCCTCAGA
>JAAYZH010000233.1 GCA_012514965.1 Clostridiaceae bacterium
CAAAGAAACCCTGTCCGCCATTTACAAGGTCGATTTCGAGATTCTCGAAACGGCCGGGCGGCCTTTATCGGTTTACTACTGAGCAAATTCAGTTGAGTATAGAAGGAGATTTATACATGCGTACATTTACTATCATTTTGGCAGCCGCTCTGGCCGCGCTGAGTCTCTCGGCCTGTGGCGGCGCGGCCCAGGCAAGCAGTCCCGATCGCGAGCCGGCTCGAACCATCCGCGTCGAGTCGTATGACGGTGAGCTGAATCCCATCGAAGTCGCGCTGCCCTACGCACCCGAGCGACTGGCAGTTCTTGACCTGCCGGCCCTCGACATACTCGATAATCTGGGCCTTGGTGATCATGTGGTCGGTGTGGCCAAAGGCAATTCCGTCGACTTCCTGCGTGACTACATGGCCGATGATGCTATTCGCAACCTTGGCACGATCAAGGAAGCAGACCTGGAAGCGATTATGAGCGCGGAGCCGGATGTGATTTTTATCGGTTCCCGCCTGGCGGCACAATATGACACTCTGCGTAGAATCGCCCCTGTCATCATGCTGCGCACAGATCCGGAGGCCGGGGTGTTGGCCTCTACCCGTAAGAACGCGGAAACGGTCGCCACCCTCTTTGGCCTGGAGAATGAAGTCGAGGCCAAACTCGCCGGTTATGTCACGCGGATCGAAACTCTCAAGGCTGCTGCCGCCGGACAAAGCGCAGTGCTGGGCATTACTACGGGAGGCGCGTTCAATACCCTGGGCAACGACGGCCGCTTATCTCTAATCAGCCGGGAAATCGGCTTTGATAATCTCACGGCGGCGGATACTACGGCTTCACACGGGAACGAAGCTTCTTTTGAGCTGCTTGTGAAACTGAATCCGGACTACCTGTTCATTCTGGACCGCGATGCAGCTATCGCGGCCGAGGGGGCCCAACTTGCTCGCGATATTATCGAGAATGAACTGGTCAAAAAAACCGCTGCCTTCCAAAACGGCCGCATCGTCTATCTGAATCAGCCGGATATATGGTACACCGCTGAGGGTGGCATCACCGCGCTGCACCTCATGCTGCAAGATCTGGAAGGGGTGCTCCTGACTGATTAAGGGTCTATAATACTAGTATTGAATCTAAGCAACCGGGTAAGTCAGTCCTTTCTTTACACAGCCCCGGCCGAGAGGAGGCTTCTATGTGCGGCCGTTACTTTTTTGACCCCGATGATTACCAGGAACTTTTAGCGGCCGCCAGATTCCCGGCCGAGGAATTCAAGGGTGGTGAAGTCTACCCGAACAGCAAGGCCCCGGTCCTTTTGGCCGACAAGTCCTTGCACCTCCTGCGCTGGGGCAGACCCTGGTCAGGGGGCAAGGGTGGCAGCTTGCTGCACGCCCGCGCCGAAAGTGTACGGGAGAAGCCTACCTTCGCTCCGGCCTTTCGCGAGCAGCGCTGCATGATCCCGACCTCAGGCTACTACGAGTGGCAGCATATCGACGGCAAAAGCCAGCGCGGGCAGAAATATTTCTTCTACAACCCCGAAACGCCCAGACTGTATCTGGCGGGCTTGGTTTTGGCCCACCCGGACGGACCTTGCTTCGTCATTATTACCCGCGAAGCCGGTGCCTTCATGACCGATATCCATGACCGCATGCCGCTGCTCCTAGCCCGCGATGAGGTCGCGCCGTGGCTGGGCAACAGCACAAGGGCCGAAGAGATCCTGCTGAGACCTCAGATGGAACTGGCCCGCGCGTACAAGGGCGTGTAAGATACTTTGCTGCGCAAAATCGTTTTCCTTGTCTCAGGGTGCGCGAAATAGTGTAAAATAAGAAACACAAATAGAGTTGAGAGTGGTCTCTTGCACGAAAGGAAGGAATAGCACATGAACACAGTTGATCAGTTGAGGAAGTGTGGCATCGTCCCCGTAGTAGTTATTAATAAAGTCGAGGAGGCTGTCCCCCTGGCGAAGGCTCTCCTGGCCGGTGGCATCAATTGCGCTGAGATCACGTTCCGCACCGAAGCCGCGGCAGACGCGATCGCCGCAATGGCGAAGGAAGTCCCGGATATGATCGTCGGCGCCGGCACGGTTCTGACCGTCGAACAGGCAGAACTGGCCGTCAAGAATGGCGCGACCTTCCTGGTCTCGCCCGGCATCGACGAAGACGTCATCAAAGCGGCGGAGAGACTGGGTGTCGCAATGCTCCCGGGCGCCGTTACACCTACCGAGATGATTCAGGGCATGAAGCTGGGTATTAAGCTGTTTAAGTTCTTCCCGGCCGGCAATTACGGCGGCATCAAGACCATCAAGTCCCTGGCCGCCCCCTTTACTGCCTTTGAATTCTGCCCCACCGGCGGCGTAAGCCTTGAGAATCTGGCAGATTACCTTTCTTTCAAGAAGATCGCTTTCGTAGGCGGCAGCTGGATGTGCCCTGCCAACCTCATTAGCGAAGGCAAATGGGACGAGATCGAAGAGCTGACCCGTCAGGCTGTGACGCGTTTCCGTGAACTTCGCCCGGCGAATTGAGAATAGAGACCGCTACGAATAACGGAGCAGGGGTTGTGCCGTGGGCAGAGCCCCTGCCTGTAGAATCCGGTTGTCTGGACAGCCGGATTTTTTGCAAATAATCCTTTGCGGCATGCTGAGCCGAAAGCAGATGCCCTTGGCGTCTGCAATTGCTACAATAGAGGCAAAACACCAGACGAACCTGACCGGAACGGGAGAAAGCCATGAACATTTTCGAAGCTTCCTACCTCATACGCTACATATTTGCCGCGATTATCGCGGTTGTTGCCTTGCGCCTGCTGGTCGCGGCGATTCGCGAGCTGCGCTGGGGTATTAAGCACAGCCTGCGGCCCGCGCAGGGGTATTTTCTGCTGAGCAATCAGGGCGGCGGCCAGACGGTCAGTCTGCCCTTGTACCATACAACGAATATCGGCCGCTCCGGCAGCAACGACATCCGCATCCATTCGGACGTTGTGCGCCGCCGTCATGCTGTGGTCTATCGCTTCGATGGTGAATGGTATGTGCGTCCACAGATCCACGCTGCCGTGGTTAAGGTGAACGATATGCCTGTTACCGATTCGTCCATGCTGAAGAATGAGGACAAGCTGTCGATCGGCCCGTCCAATTTCGTTTTTGTCGACGAGCGTTTTATTGCCAAAGAGCGCGGTGAGGCCTATGAAGAGGCGATTTTCGATGATGACGCCTTCTACCGTGCCATTGAACGCAATTCCCGGCCGCCCTATTTCGAGTGGCTCCTGATGAACCTCTTTGCCCTTCTGGCAAGCTTCCTGATTCTGATTATGATGCCGGGGACTCTGGGCTTCCGACGTGACTACTTGCTCTATACCGGCGCAGCCATTGGACTGATCGACCTCTACTTCCTCGTGCTGCCGAAGCTCGTGCGCTATGGCGACCGCCTGCTTTTCCTCGCGGCGGCACAGCTCTCTGTAATCGGATTGGCGATTCAGGGCCGCCTGGCTTTGGTCGGCAGCAGCGCCTATAAGGCCGCCGTCGAGAATGGGGATACAGAGCGTGTGGCGCAGATCGCAGCCTCGCTGATTTCGTCTTACAAGACGCAGCTGATTGCTCTGCTGATCGGCCTGGCTCTGCTCTGGCTGGTGATCTTGATTTCGTCCCGGACCCGCTTCCTGGAGTCTGTCACGGTTTTGTGCGGCATCGTTACGCCGCTGCTCCTGATTTTTACGATGATTTTCGGCCGCGGAGCCGAGACGCACGGCGCAGGCCTCTGGATCTCGCTCGGCAGCTTCTCCTTGCAGTTGACCGAATTCGCGAAGATTACCTACCTGGTTGCCCTGGCAAGTTTCTTCAAGAATCGCCCGCCGTTGCGTACGCAGATCTTCTTCGCGGCCTGGGCCGGCGTGGTTTTCCTGCTGCTGATGCTGCTCCCTGATTTGGGCTCCGTGATGATCCTGCTGCCCGTAACCCTCCTGGTCTTCGTGATCATGACCTCGGAGTATCTCAAGACCTTGTTTATCTTTGCCGGCGCCGGCGTCATCGGAACCCTGGCCTACACGATCTTCCCCCATGTGCGCAACCGCATTCAGGGTTGGACTTCGTTGTGGACCGAGGTCAATGACCAGAATCGTCAAGTCGTCTATGGCCTGCAGGCGATCGGCCGCGGCAATGTGCTGGGCCGCGGACTTGGCAACGGCAGCCCCGGCGGCATTCCGCTGGCGAAGTCCGACATGATTTTCGGCATCCTCGCCGAAGAGTTTGGTATTGTTATAGGAATTGCAGTTGTGATTTTCCTGGTTGTGATCCTGCTGCGGTCCTTGCGAATCACGGTTTTGGCCCGCGACGGCTTTACCTCAAGCCTGGCTCTCGGGCTGGGAGCCGCAATCTTTATCGAATCTTTCGTGGTGATCGGCGGAACTACGGGCTTGATCCCCCTGACCGGCGCTACGTTGCCCTTCATCGCTCAGGGCGGCAGTTCTCTCCTGGCCAAATGGCTGATCATTGGGATACTGCTTGGCCTGGCGTCACGACATGAGGAAGGAGCGAATCGCAAATGAAGCAATTGATCCGCAATCTCAAGATCGCGCTTGTAATGCTCCTGATTTTCTCGCTCGCGCTGGGTGCAGGTCTGGTGTACCAGCAGCAACAGAGCCAGACTACGCTCCTGGCGGTAGCCGGAGAGAACAAGGCCGCGCTCCGCCAGCGCTATGCGCAGGCCGGACAGATTCTCTCGCGCGACGGGGTGGTTTTGGCCTCCTCCGAGAATGGCGAACGAGTCTACGCCGAAGACCTTACCCTGCAGCGTTCACTGTCTCAGCTGGTCGGCGATTACACCCACCACATGAGCAACACCATTGAAACGCAATACCAGAGCGAGCTCCTGGGCAACCAGCGCAATGTGATGGAACAATTTCTGCTCGATGTCACAGGCCGCGGTTTGCAGGGCAGCGATATTCACCTCACGATCCATGCCTTGTTGAATGAATTTGTCTACGAACAGATGAAGAACCGCACCGGCTCGGCAGTACTGTTGAACTACAAAACCGGTGAGATTCTTGCCATGGTCTCGACTCCGGCAACGACAATGGCGAACATCGTAGCCTACAAGGACATTCCGGATACAGCGCTGTTCAACCGCTCCCTCAACGGCCGCTACGCGCCCGGATCGACGTTCAAGATTATGACCTCCGCTGCCTGGCTCAGCTCGGGTAAATTCGATCCCGCTTATACCCTCGAATGCAACGGCGACCCCGTGCGTGCCAATGGCGCCAGGGACCGCGGCCATGGAACCGTTAATCTCGATACTGCCTTTACCTTATCGTGCAACGTGTTTTTTGGCGAAGCAACGGTGAAGGTCGGCGCCAAAAACTTCTACGATTACCTCGTGAACGCCGGCCTCGGCCGTCTCAACAGCCTTGACCGCCTGAGTGTCAGCCCGGCTCGCTACCAGAACAGTGCCGCCGCCGATGACCGGGCACTGCTCTCATGGTTTGGAACGGGACAGCCCGTAGGCGATCTTGTGCTCAACATCACGCCATTAGAGCTTGCCTTGATGTCCGGTGCGGTGGCGAACGGCGGCAATCTTGTCGAACCGCACGTGGTGCGTTATATTAACAATCCTCTCAACCAGAAGCGGGAAGAGGCGCAGACCACGGTAGCGGGCCGCATGTTCAGCCCCCAGGTGGCGACTCGTCTGCAGCAGATGATGCTGGAGGCTGTAGCCTCGGGCGATTCGATACAGACCAATGCTCGCATTGAAGGACTGGATGTAGGCGGCAAGTCCGGCACGGTCGAAATCGGCACCGGTTCCAAGCAAACGATCAACGCGCTCTGGACAGGCTTCCTGGCCGATCCCGAGCACCCCTACGCGGTGGCTGTTGTGGTGGAGAACGCCAGCGGCACGAATACCACCGCAGTGGCGATAGGCGGCCAAATCCTCAAGGAAGCCGCGCGGTACGAAGGAGGCTGAGACATTTTGATAGACAGCGCGCAATTTAGCAAAATCGGGTTTGGCAACCTGGTGGCTACGGGCCGGATTTTGGCCATGGTGCAGCCCGAGGCGGCACCGGTCAAGCGAATGGTCCAGGAAGCACGGGACCGCGGTGCCTTAATCGACGCTTCAGCGGGACGCAAGACCAAGACCGTATTAGTAATGGACAGTGACCACGTGATCTTGTCGGCCCTCGATGCGGACAAGATTCTCGATGGACAGATCGGCGGCGAAGCTGCGGACGAAGACGAGCCGGGCAAAAGCGCCACGTAAGGAAAGGGGAATAGCCATGGCAGTAGACTTGCCAGCGGATTCAATTCAGTATTTGGAGGACATGCCGCCTAGAGGCATGCTGGTCTGTATCTCGGGTCCTTCCGGTGTCGGCAAAGGCACGGTGATCGAGGCGCTCAAGCGCCGGATGCCGCGACTGACACATTCGGTGTCGGTGACGACTCGCCCGCCTAGGAGCGGTGAGCAGGATGGGGTCGACTACTTCTTCCGCACAGTGGAAGAGTTCGAAGCCATGATCGAGAATGACGAGATCCTGGAGTACGACTTCTATTGTTCGAATTACTACGGAACACCGCGGCGCGCGGTCGAAGAGAAGTTGAGCCGTGGCGAGGATGTCATCATGGATGTAACGGTCCCGGGCTCGCTGTCAATTCTCTATAAATTCGACGCGGCCTGCAGCATATTTCTGTTGCCGCCATCCTTATCGGCTCTGCGCGAACGTCTGATCGGCCGCGGCACAGAAAACGGCGATATCATTGACTCGCGCTTATTGAAGGCAGTGGATGAGATTGAAATGGCGCCAAAATTTGACTATATTTTGATCAACAATGATGTGAATTTTTCCGCAGAAGAGATTCGCTACATTATTTTGGCCGAAAAACTTCGCGCGATACGCCGTCCAGCCATTGAACAAAAAGTCTTAAACAGGTAAAATGACAAAAGTTATTATTCTGGCAGGAGTAGACTCCTGCCGTTTTGTGTTGCAATACCCCCGCCCTTTTATGAGCGATCCGAGGAGGAAATTATGTTAGTAGATCCGCCGATTGAGAAATTGTTACCTCGCGTTGAGAATCGTTACACATTGGCGATTACCGTAGCGCGCCGCACCCGTCAGCTGGTTGACGGTGCCCAGCCCCTGGTCGATAAGGCCGACAATCCGAACCTCGTCACTCTGGCTTGCAAAGAGCTGGCAGAAGATAAGTATGTCACAGTGCCCGGTGAACTTGAGCCGTTCATCCCGCTGCGCCCCGAAGTGAGCGCCGCCCTGGCTGATGCTGCCCGTGAAGAAGATGAAGGCGAAGAAGAGCTGACCCTCCATTACACACCGACTGTAGAAGAGCCTGAGATCATCCCTGCCTCGAAGATCCGCATTATGGATGCCGACGAAGTCTTCTATATGCCTTATGAAGTCGAAAACGAGGAAGAGCCCGTTGAGGATGAAGAAGAGATCGACGACAAGGACGATGATGTCGTGGCCAAACTAGCCGGTGCAGACGATGATGCAGATGAAATCGTCAGCGATGATGATCTCGAGCACATCGATGGATCCATCGATGACTACCCTGAGGAAGAGGACGAAAACTTATGATGGAACAAGGTGCAATGGAGCGATTGGTCGCCTTGGCCAAAACACGCGGCTTCGTTTACCCCGGATCTGATATCTACGGCGGCCTCGCCAATTCCTGGGATTACGGTCCCCTGGGTGTCCTGCTGAAGAACAACGTCAAAGCAGCCTGGTGGCAGAAATTCGTGCAAGAGAGCACGCTGAATGTCGGGATCGATTCCGCCATACTCATGAATCCTCAGGTCTGGGTCGCCTCCGGTCATGTGGGCGGATTCAACGACCCCTTGATCGACTGCCGCGCCTGTAAGACCCGCTTCCGCGCGGACCAGATGATCGAAGGCTGGTGGAAGACCCCCGCCGGCGAGCCAGCGGCCGCTGCCGAGGACAGACCTGTCCTCGATGGCCTCAGCAATGAAGAGCTCGTGACGTATGTGCGTTCGAATACGATTCCCTGCCCGGAATGCGGTGCTCACGACTTTACCGATGTGCGTAAATTCAACTTGATGTTCAAGACCTTTCTCGGAGTGACCGAAGAGAGCAAAGTCGAGATTTTCCTGCGTCCGGAAACGGCCCAGGGTATTTTCGTGAATTTCGCCAATGTTCAGCGCAGCTCGCGCAAGAAAATCCCTTTCGGCATTGCCCAGATCGGCAAATCCTTCCGCAACGAAATCACGCCGGGCAACTTCATCTTCCGTACCCGCGAATTCGAGCAGATGGAGCTGGAATTCTTCTGTGAACCCGGTACAGATCTTGAATGGTTCGACTACTGGAAGAACTTCTGCTACAACTGGCTGACCAGCCTCGGAATTCCCGAAGATGCATTGCGTATGCGTGATCATGATGCGAAAGAACTGTCATTTTACTCGCGTGCCACGACCGATATCGAATTCCTCTTCCCCTTTGGCTGGGGCGAGCTCTGGGGTATCGCGGATCGCACGGACTACGATCTTAAACAGCACATGGAACACGCGCGCCAGGACCTGAGCTACTTCGATCCCGCGACGAACGAGAAGTATGTGCCTTATGTAGTCGAGCCCTCACTGGGCGCGGATCGCGTGCTCTTGGCCTTCCTCAGCGCTGCTTACGACGAAGAACAACTGGAGGGCGGAGATTCTCGCACAGTGCTGCGTTTCCACCCTGCTTTGGCCCCGATCAAGATCGGTGTCTTGCCACTCTCGGCCAAACTCACCGAGCGGGCTGAGGCGCTATACACTCGTCTGGCCAAACGCTGGTCCTGCGAGCTCGATGTCAGACAGAGCATCGGCAAGCGCTATCGCCGCCAGGACGAGATCGGCACTCCCTACTGTGTCACGTACGACTTTGACTCCGAACAGGACGATTGCGTCACCGTTCGCGAACGCGACAGCATGGAGCAGGTCCGCATACCGCTTGATGAGCTGGAAGACTGGTTCGCAGACAAGTTCAGCTTCTAATTCCATATCCGTAATCGATTATCTGTGAGGAGGCTGTCTCATTTTGGGACAGCCTCCTTTTGAGTTCGCCCAGCCTGGGCACAATCCAAAGGCAGTCAGATGACAAACCCCTGGTCGGACAGACAGAAATCACACGTGAGGCATGGTATTTCGTCAATTTTGTCCGCCGTTCATCTCGGATCTGGACAAAAATTGCGAAAGTGTGTGCTCGCGGCTTGGAATATTGGCAATTTTGTCCACCGCACCCTCGGATCTGGACAAAAATTGCGAAAGTGTGTGCTCGGGGCTTGGAATAACGAAAATTTTGTCCACCCCACCCCCGGATCGTGGCAAATAACCGAGTTGTGTGTGCCTTCCGCTTTGATTACTCCGATATTTGCCCCATAACCTCAAATCAGAGTTCAAATCCGTTTGTTTGAAGGTTCTCCATCCTGCAGCAAGGAGAATCAGAAAGGGGCTGCCCTATTTTTGAAACAACCCCTTAATTTATTTGGTTGAGGAAGGTAATACTTCCTCGAATTCTCTTACCCCGCGCTGTATGCCCCGGCTGTCCCGCATTCGCCGACCGCGCGCGTCCGCCCCAGCCGACCCCGGCGGCCCTAACTCCGGCTACCCTGGTCCGCCCTGGCCGCCCCGGATTCGTCGGCCCTATACTGTCCACAGCGGTCCGCCCCAGCCGCCCCCGGCGGCCCTAACTCCGGCTACCCTGGTCTGCCCCAGCCGACCCCGGCGGCCCTGGTCCGCCCCAGCCGCCCACTTCGGCCCCGAATTCACTGACCCCGCGCAGCCCGCCCTGAGCATCTTCTGGACTCAGTGCCTCCTGCGGCCCCCGCCGCGACGCTGTACATAGATTCCAACGGCGGCCAGCAAGCCGATCGCCAGCAGGACGATGAGGTCATCTGTGAAACTCAGGTCAAGGGTCTGTACTCGCCGTAATAGGTCGCCGGGTTGCGACTTATACACGATCGAAACAATGCTGTCGGCTGTAAGCATAGCGCCGGTGATGGCCGTTGCTGTGATTGTAAAAGATTCTTCCACAAACACCGCGACCAGTCCGATAGCTACGGCGATCACGATGGAGAAGTAGGAAGGCGACTCCGGCCAAAAAATCGCCAGGAGATAATTTGCGAGATAGAGACCGCCGATCAAGCCGCCGAAGAAGAAGCAGGCCTTGTAAGCGAGGGCCAAAAGAAACGATCCAGCTAAGGCCAGCAAGGCAATAACGATCCAGCTTAGAGGTTCGCTGAGCTCTGCGAGCTCAACTACGCGCAAACCTACATAAGCGCCGCCAGCGAGACCCGTCATTCCCAGCCAGAGCCGGATGACCGTTTTACCAAAAAACATTAGTACGACGCCCAGCACAATTGTGCCGATCAGCCAGGCTTCCGGAGGGATATTTATGGAATCCAGGGAAGGCAAGTCTTCTAAAAAGTCAATCATATTGGTAAACTCCTCTATAATAAAAAAGAACATGTAGCGTCTAGCCAATGCCTGCAACGATTCAGTCCTGATATTATAACAAAGCCGCGGCAAATACGTTATAATTACACGTAATTAAGAGACAAGGGCACACTTGGCACGATAAGATTCGGAGGGCAAGGATGCGCAGGCACATCAGAATGACGCAAACCTCCACAGGAGTGAATCCTGCTGAGTCCGCCCCGGCGGGAATGCTTGTCCCTGATATCGCCCGCGAAGACCTGGTGGAGCAGCTGCTGCTTGAGTACAGGGATGCACCTAATCCTGACAAGATGCAGTACATCTTTGAGTCCGGGCCGGAATCTTGGCGGTGCGCCTGCGGAAGCCGGAATGCTGATGATGAGAACTTCTGCGGCTACTGTGGTGTTTCGCGGATCTGGCTGGAAGAACACACTTCGGCAAACTACCTGACTGCAGCGATTAGTGCGCGTAAAGGAGCTGCTGCGGTGAACTGGCGCACGGCACAGCAAGAGCCAGTCGAAGTTCAGACAGCGTTACATGACCCCGCGCCGTCAGGTGCAGCTAAGGCCGAATCTTCGAAGGCTGCTACGCATCTGGCAGGTTATGCAGACAGCCGTCTCATGAAGCTGCTGCACTATACTGGCACCTATGGTACCTGGAAACGCCGCCTGATCGCTGTGTTTCTAGTTGTTTTGATTTTAGCCCTGCTGGCTGTACTGTTTGTTTGGCTGGCAGATAATTTTTGATAGAGCAGATAAACTGAGGATCATACATGAAATGCAGGAATTGTAATCGAGATTTTGCGGACAAGCTGAACTACTGTCCATACTGTGGTACGTCGTCACGCGCTGTTTCTACGGATGGGGCAGACGCGGAGCAAACGTACGGACGGCGACCTTCGGTAGAGCCTGCAGGCGAGGCGCCGACCGGGAGCGTTCGGCGGGTTAAGCTGAATCTGCCGCAGGAGCTTCTCGAGCCGGAGGCATCTCCGCCAGTTCCGACAGCCTCGAAATCTCTGGCAGTTCCGACAGCCTCGAAATCTCCGGCAGCACCGGCATCTCCGCCAGTTCCGACAGCCTCGACCGCACCGACCGCTCCGATAGTGCCGGAAACGCGCAATTTTTCTGTCGGTCGAGTTGGACTGCCAGTGGAGTCAGCTGAAGATGGTCCGACGCCGACCACGCCATCGCGCCCCGCAGCCAAGCCGGTTGCGCAGCCGCCGAATTCGCGTGAGACTGAGGCAAGAGTCACGCCCGTCAAGCCCATCTCTGCTCCCCCTTCTCAAGTGCCTGATTTGGCGAAAGAAACGGTGATTACTCCGAATCACGTCGATGCGGGCGAGGTCGAGCAGCCTTCTGTGAAGGAAGAGACGAAGCTATTTTCTCAGGAAGAGATGCGCCGCGTCAGTGAGGCTGAACAAGACCGAGTGGCTCCAGGTGCAACGGACCGTGAGGCTGATGTATCCAGTGTTGAGACCGCCGTGGAGTCTGAAACAGAGCCAGCTGCTGACGCAGAGGAGAGAGAGAGCGCAGGTCAAGCTATCGCGAGACTTCTCGGCCGGGCCAAAGCTGCCATACTCATTTTCTTGGCTGCGGCAGCGATATTTTTTCGCAAGCTAGGCGCGAAGATTGCCAGCGGAAGCAAAACTGCGGTGAAAGGTACAGCCTCCTTTGCCCGCCATGCCGCAAGCAAAACCGCTACAGGCGCCTCCGTTATCAAGACCAAGGCAGGGGACAGTGTTCAGCTGCTTCGCGACAAACAGGCAAAGCACAAAGAGACGAAAGCTCGTTTAGCCGAACAAGCAAGGGAACAGAAGGAACGCGAGAATCTGAGGCTGCTGCAGGAAGAGGCTGAACGCACGCGACACGAACTGCCGAGAGCGGATTCCTACAGCAGTGATTTCATCCCGGCGGGGGAGTACTTCGAGCAAAGCGACAGCGACCTTGACGGTGTCCCTCATTTTGACGATTACAGCGAGGTCGGTGCTGCAGAGGAAGATGCGCCATACTACGAGGAGAATTACCAGGCAGTCGCAGAGCCTCCGCTGGCAAATGACAATCGTTATACAAGCTTCGTGGAAGAAGCAGATGATCGCGAAGCTCCTGAAGCCTATGATTACCGCGGCCCCAGACGCGTATCGCACGCAGCTTCGGCTGAGGC
>JAAYZH010000234.1 GCA_012514965.1 Clostridiaceae bacterium
TGGTAAGGAAAGGCGGGGTTCTCGTTTTATGAATCATTACCTCTCTATGAATGGAGCCGAACGCAAGATTGAGCTAGAGAAGCTCTCTGCCGAGCTCGCAGAAGTGCGCAGCCTCGGACTTCGGCTTGATATGTCCAGAGGTAAGCCCTCACCCAGGCAGCTGGATCTGGTCACGGAAATTTTTTCTAAGGTCGACTATACGGAGTACCTGAGTGAAGAAGGTATGGACTGTCGCAATTACGGCGGTTTGTACGGTATTCGAGAGATGCGCAAAATTTTCGCCGGCATGCTGCAAACCGATATCGAGAGAGTATGGTGTCTGGGAAGTTCGAGTCTCAATATTGAGTACGATATTTTGGCACGTTGTCTGCTATTCCCCTTGCCGGGACAAGAGAAATCCTGGTTTGCTACGAAAACACGTTTTATTTGCCCTGTCCCAGGTTATGACCGCCATTTTGCGATGCTTGAGCAATTTGGCATTGAGATGGTTCCAGTTCCGCTCTTAGCTGACGGACCTGATATGGATAAGGTCGAGGCTTTGTGCGCAGCCGACTCTACGATCAAGGGAATGTGGATAGTACCGCTTTATTCGAATCCGGACGGCACTGTTTATAGCGAAGCTTGCCTTAGGCGACTTTTCCGCATGCAGGCTGCCGGCGATTTCCGCATTTTCGCAGACATGGCCTATTGCGTACATCATTTGTCTGATGTCAAGCAACAGCAAGCGAGCATCCCTGAACTTTTGAGCTTAGCAGAGGAGGAAGGGAACCCGGACCGAGTTTGGGTTTTCACCTCTACTTCGAAAATTACCTATGCCGGTGCCGGAGTTGCCTGTGTGGCGATGTCAAGCAGGAACCAGGAATGGGTTTTGCCCAGCCTCTCAAGCCAGATGATCGGCGCTGATAAGTTATCACAGTTGCGTCATGCTAGATTCTTTGCGCTGGCCGGCGGTGTCGAACGCGTAATGTCTATGCATGCGGACAGCTTAAGAGTGAAGTTTTCTGCCGCACTCGCCGTCCTCGATGCCGGTCTGAAGCCGGCAGGTATTGCGGACTGGAAATCTCCTCATGGCGGCTATTTCATCTCCGTGAATCTTTTTCCGGGAACGGCTCTGCAGACCGTTGCTCTCTGTAAGGAGTTAGGTGTTCACTTAACAGCCGCCGGCTCCACGTATCCATATGGCAATGACGTTGCAGACAGCAATGTTCGTATCGCTCCGAGTTATCCTGAACTGCCTGAGCTCGAGCAAGCAATGAGAATTTTCTGTCTGGCTTCGCGGTATGTTGCTTTGCAAAAACTCGAGGACTAGCCGAAAAGAATTGCAAGAGTGGAGCGTTTGTCAGCTGGATTTGCTCTGCAGAGAAGAGAAGAGGATTTAGGATTATGTACGAAAATTATGTTTCTCCTTTGAGCACGCGTTACGCAAGCCAGGAAATGCTGGAGCTTTTTTCGCCGCAACGCAAGTTTCGTACCTGGCGCAGCTTGTGGATTGCTTTGGCCGAGGCTGAGAGAGCCCTGGGGCTGCCAATCAGCGAAGAACAAATTGAGGAGCTTAAGGCAAATCGCAACGACATAAACTTCGCTGAAGCCGAAGCGCAGGAGAAGAAGGTGCGTCATGATGTCATGGCGCATGTCCATGCTTACGGGCTCCAGTGTCCTAAGGCGAAAGGCATCATTCACCTCGGCGCAACCTCCGCCTATGTCGGTGACAACACGGATCTGATCCAGATGCGGGAAGGGCTTGACCTGATCCAGAAACGTCTGCTAAAAGTCATGAAGTGCCTGGCGGATTTCAGCTATCAGTACCGTGAGCTTCCTACTCTGGGCTTCACTCATTTTCAACCCGCTCAGCTGGTTACCGTGGGTAAGCGGGCCAGCCTTTGGCTGCAAGATCTCTACCTGGATTATCTGAATATTCAGCACACCCGCGACAGCATGCGATTTCTGGGCAGCCGCGGGACCACCGGAACCCAGGCCAGTTTCATGGAACTATTCGAAGGAGACGAAGAGAAGTGCCGTGCGCTTGACGCGCGTATCGCGAAGAGCATGGGCTTTACGGAGGTTTATCCGGTTTCCGGCCAGACCTATACCAGGAAGGTGGACAGCCAGGTTTTGCATGCTCTGTCGGCTGTGGCGCAGAGTGCGACGAAATTTTCCAACGACTTGCGTTTGCTGCAACACCTCAAAGAAATTGAAGAACCATTTGAAAAGGGCCAGATTGGTTCCTCCGCAATGGCTTATAAGCGTAACCCAATGCGCTCGGAACGGATGGCTTCTCTCTCGCGTTATGTCATCACTTCGGCTCTGAATCCGGATTTCACAGCCGCTTCGCAATGGTTCGAGAGGACACTGGACGATTCGGCGAATAAACGAATATCTGTACCGGAGAGCTTTTTGGCCTTGGACGCAGTACTGCTGCTTTATGAAAATGTCGTAGATGGTTTAGTTGTCCATCCGCGCGTGATCGCTGCCCACCTCGATGCCGAGCTGCCCTTCATGTGCACGGAGAATATTTTGATGGCAGCTGTTCGCCGCGGCGGCGATCGCCAGGTCTTGCACGAGAAAATTCGTGAATACTCAATGGTAGCTGCGCAACA
>JAAYZH010000235.1 GCA_012514965.1 Clostridiaceae bacterium
CATCCAAGAGGTGTGGTCCTGCTCGCGCATGGCATGATGGAACACGCGCAACGATACACGCATTTCGCTGAATTTCTTAACGCAAATGGTTTCGTTGTCATCGCCCCAGATTTGCGCGCCTTTGGCAAAACTGCTGCCTCCCTTGCCGAAAACGGCATCTACGAAGGTGATTATTTCGGTGACAGCGTTCGCGATTTCTGTGATCTGCACAAGTTCAGCCGGCAGCGTTTTCCTGATTTGCCTGCTTTCATGCTTGGGCACAGTGCTGGTTCCTATATTGGGCAGCGCATGGCCCAGCAAGACAGAGTACGTCTCAAGGGTTTGATTCTGATGGGTACCTCCTATATGAAGAACCCTATCTATGGGGTGGCCCAGCGATTGGTAAACCAGATGACCAACAGCAAGGGTTTTCAGCAGCCGGCCAAATGGCTCGACAGCTTGATTTTTGGCACATATGACAAGAAATTTAAAGGCGAGGGCAGATCTGCCTGGCTTTCCAGGGACAAGGCAGAAGTAGAACGCTATCGGAACGACCCCTATTGCGGTGTGGTTTCCAGTTACGGTTTTTACCGTTCGCTCCTGAATTTTAATGAGATGTACAAGAACGAGTCTCTGGCCAGAATTCCGAGAGATCTTCCAATCCTGATCTTGGCAGGAGGGGAGGACCAGATCAACGGCGGTACAGGTGCCGGCGCACGCAAGTTACATAGTATGTATCAGACACTGGGCTTGACCGATGTGCAGCTGCGAATCTACGCCGGTGCCAGACACGAATTGATCAATGAATTAAACAAAGAAGAAGTCTATGGAGATATCCTTAAATTTCTCGAACGTCATCTTGACGAAGGAAGTACTCCTTGATTCAGATTGCTGAGGTACGAAAGCATGACAAAAAGAGCGGTAATCACCGGGGCCAGCGGCGATATTGGTGAAGCTATTGCCCGGCAGCTGGCAGGTGAGGGCTTCCAGCTGCTCCTGCACTATTTCAATAACGAAGAAAAAGCGGTCAAGCTAGCTGCGTCACTCCGGGCTGACGGTGCGACCGTCTTTCTTTGTCGGGCTGATTTGCGCAGTTCGGCAGGGGCTTCGGCCCTTCGTGAAGCAAAGGAAAGAGCGTTTGGCCAAAACCTCTCCGCACTTGTTAACGTTGCAGGAACGGCTCATTTTGAGCTCTGTCAAGATATTAGCGACGAGGCGTGGCGCGAGGTCATGGCAAGCAATTTAGACAATATCTTTTTTTGCTGCCGAGCCTTTATCCCTGATTTTTTGCACCAGAAGAGCGGAGCCATCGTCAATGTCAGCTCGATGTGGGGCATGTCCGGTGCCGCGATGGAGAGTGCCTACTCAGCAGCCAAAGCCGGGGTCATAGGTTTTACGAAAGCTTTGGCAAGAGAACTTGGCCCCTCAGGTATTCGGGCAAATGTCGTAGCGCCGGGCGTAATCGCCGGGCGAATGAACGCCATGCATGATTCCGCTGCTCTGGCCGAGCTGGCTGCCGTTTCTTCACTCGGACGCCTGGGGACACCTGCTGACATTGCCGGCATTGTTTCATTCCTCTTGTCGCCTGCTTCGTCTTACATGACCGGACAGGTACTTTTAGCGGATGGCGGTTTTCTGGACAGATGAAAATGGCCCGGTCTGTTAAAATAGACCTATTGATTACCTGGATGTTTTGCAATGGCCAGAATGCATGAAGTAATTGACGAACTGCAATTGCCCAAGGACCGCATCCCTGAGCTATGGGAGCCTTACTTTGTTGCCGCACAGCAGAAGTACGCACAGCCTCAGGAGAATAGAGACCGCTACAGCTTGAACTGGTACCGCCAGCTCAACCGTTGGCTTGATTTCAACGAAATTCATATGGAGCTTATTCTGGCGGCTGCATCGCGTATTGCGCAGCAGCAATCTCTCTATCAGTGGTCTTGTTTTGTCCGCTATCTTCTATATGACACGCTCATAATCCGCAAGGATGAGAAGGTTCTCTATAATTTATTACCCAAAGACAGATTACCTGCTGCGAGTCAGGACCTGTTTTTCCTTGTTAGTATGTTGAGCGGAGCAGATCGCTCTATCGATGAATACAAGGCTTCCGGCAAAGAATCCAAGCAAATTGAAGCAGCTTTTGGTATCGTTAAGGTTTTACTGGATAATTATCACAGGATATTCCATCGCTGGGGCACGCCTGTCGAAGGGATCCTCCCGCGGCTGGCGTGGGGCAGTCTGCTTGTATACGAAGGCTTAGCCTTTGAATACACACATGTTGCTTTGCCGGGTAGAATTTACCGCAACGCCAGATCGGGGGAATTGGTTATGCTGGCAGATGGCGGACAACTGTACGACAAGAACGGATTCCGCTTACCCGCAAGGGAAGAGCAGCGTCTGTTGAGCAGCAGGCTCGCCTCGGAACCTTTGATTGATGAAGCACAACTCTCGAAACAGACAGAGCCTGGAGCGCAGCCGCTGACAGCTGCGAATCAATTGCCGGAGGATATTTGGGAGACGAAATTTTTCAACACAGAATCAGGTGGTTTTGTGGGCAATATTTTGGGTCCGGATGGCATGCCTCGCTCCAGCGTACGTATTTTTGAGTCCGGGCATTGGATGCCGGTTCTGGATGACAGCAGCCCGGTTTTGAAGCTTTATGTGCCGGACGAGTCTTTTGCCCGTCGAGAACGTCTTGCAGCGGCTGCATCGCAAGCAATTACCGCTGCGCGCCAAAGCAAGCTGGATCCTAAAGCTATCATTTTGGAATCCTGGCTCTTGGACCCGCGGCTCGTCACCTACTTGCCGGCAGATGCTGAGCTTCTTGCCTTCGTCCGCGAATTCAAGTTATATCCTTTACCGTTTAACAGAGAAGAATCATTCCTGCAGACCTA
>JAAYZH010000236.1 GCA_012514965.1 Clostridiaceae bacterium
CATCTAGTCCTGGAGCAGCTCGACGAGACCGAGCAGGAGATCTACAGCAACGACGGTCTGGATGAGCGCATCTCACTTTCTGATCGTTTTGGTCTCAAGCTTCACTTTCTCGCGCCTTTGCAACGCGAATACCTCGAGGTCGTGCGCTTCCTGGCGGAGAAGAATGGCTTAAGCCTGCCTGACCCGGAGCTGGAGCGTGCAGCTGTCACGTTTGCTACGCGCATGGGGCATCGCTCGCCACGCGAGGCGCAGCTCTTCATCGACCGTTATTTAGCAGAACGAGGTATGGTGCCTCGCACGCATCGTGAGGAAGCCGCAGAATTCTTGTAGCCTTTTTCTAGATTTTTTGTCATACTCGAATCTGTTTTTAGAAAAGGAAAAGAATTATGTTAAATCAACAACAAGAAATACAGAGACGGCGTACTTTCGCGATTATTTCGCACCCCGACGCCGGGAAAACAACGATCACAGAGAAGTTTCTGCTCTATGGAGGCGCAATTCACGAGGCCGGCTCCGTCAAGGCTCGCAAGTCATCTCGTCATGCAACATCCGACTGGATGGAGATTGAGAAACAGCGTGGTATTTCGGTCACCTCATCCGTTATGCAGTTCGATTATCAGGGTTACTGTATAAATATCCTGGATACCCCCGGACATCAAGACTTCTCAGAGGACACCTACCGTACTCTTGTCGCCGCCGATGCTGCTGTCATGCTGATCGACGGGGCCAAAGGCGTCGAGCCGCAGACGATCAAGCTCTTCCAAGTTTGCCGCTTGCGCGGCATCCCGATCTTCACCTTTGTAAACAAGATGGACCGAGCCGCCCGCAACCCTTTTGACCTGATGGACGAAATCGAGAAGGTGCTGGGTATTCAGGCTGTACCGTTCAACTGGCCGATTGGGACCTCGGGTGACTTTAAGGGTATTTACAATCGCCGCACGCGTGAAGTGGAGCGATTTGACCCGGCCAAGCAAGACCATGGCGCATCTCGTGTCAACGTCACTGTGCGTTCGGTCGATGATCCGAAACTAGCTGAGCTGATCGGTGAATCCTATCACGCGGATCTGGCCAATGACATTGAACTGCTGGACATTGCCGGCGACAACTTCAATCTCGATGAGGTCTTGTCCGGCCAACTGACACCGATGTTCTTCGGTTCAGCGATTACGAACTTCGGAATCGAGACATTCCTTACGAATTTCCTCTCAATGGCACCGCCGCCTTTGGCCAGAGAAAGTGACCAGGGCAAGGTAGACCCTACGGACAGCGCCTTCCGAGGCTTTGTGTTCAAGATCCAAGCGAACATGAATCCCGGTCATCGCGACCGCCTGGCGTTCTTGCGGATTGTTTCGGGCCGCTTCGAGAAAGACATGGAAGTGGTGAACGTACGCTCACAGAAACAGCTGCGTTTGCAGCAGCCTCAGCAGTTCATGGCCCAGGAGCACAAGCTGGTTGAGAATGCCTACGCGGGCGATATTATCGGTCTTTTTGATCCGGGTAACTTTCGCATTGGTGATTCGTTGTGCATAAAAGGTTCTGAAGTGAAATTCGCGGACATCCCTGTCTTCCCGCCTGAGCATTTTGCCCGTATTGCCGCTACGGATTCTCTCAAACGCAAACAGTATCTCAAAGGTATGGAGCAGCTGGCTCAAGAAGGCACAATTCAGATGTACAAACAGCTGGACATCGGAACCGAGACATTTATAGTCGGTGTCGTGGGTATCCTCCAGTTCGATGTGCTCGAGCAGCGCCTGTTAAGCGAATACAATGTCTCGATTCGCCGCACAATGCTGAATTATCGTCACGCGCGCTGGGTGAAGTTCACTCCGGACGCAGTACAGACGGATCCTACCGAGCTCAACATCACAAGTACGACATTACTGGTGCGGGATCATCTCGATGAGCCCGTCCTCCTCTTCGAGTCATCATGGGCCATCACTTGGGCCTTGGATCGCAACAGAGGCCTTAAGCTCGTCGAAATTAACGATTAAGACGCCGCCGACACGCTGAACAGAGGCCAAAAACCTCAAGACGATGGTGGGTCGGCACAAAATCCGCCGCCTGCAGCTGCCGCTCGATCTCCTCAAACGGACATAGGTCCAGGGGGATTTCCATGTGGCAGTTTTCGCATATAGCGTAATGGTTGTGGCCATGAACTTCCAGTCTGTAGAAGATCGATTCGGATTCCGGCGGCTTAACTTCCTGCACCAGGCCTTTTTCAGCGAAAAGTTCAAGATTACGGTAGACAGTGCTCAGCCAGAGACCTTCAGACATGCCTTTGGCGGCCGCAAGATCCTGGATTTGCCGGGCTTCCAAAGGCGTCTCACTCTCCCCCATCAACTCCAGTATGAGAACTCTGGCTTCCGTGCGCCTTAACCCAGCTTCTTTCAATATGTGCAGAGCCATTTCCCTGCCCAGATACTCTCTTTCGCTCACGTCAGGACCTCGTTCTTAGCTTTCGCCAACGCGACTGGCTCGGCGCTTTGCGCTGTTTTTCCGCGCCTGATTGCGACTCCAGGCAATGCTTGCAACAGAAAGCAAAACTAATACGGCGACGCTGAGGACTACGATGGTCCCACCCGGTGCGAGACCAAATTGATAGGACAAGATGATTCCGGCAGCAGAATTAAAGGTCGCAATAATCATGGCGCTGAGCAGTGTGCGAAAGTAACTCAAGTGTAGTTGCATGGCAGCGGCATAGGGCAAAACCAGAAGCGACGAGATTACCAGTGTTCCCACGCTGCGGGAAGCGATTCCCACAGTGAGAGCGGTAAGCACCGTAAACAAGACTTCGACAACACTCGTACGAATACCCGCCAGGCGGGCGGCATTGGCGTCGAAGGTCACAAAGAAGATTTCCTTATAGAAGATGATACTGAGGAGAATCACGAGCGCCGAAATCGCGATGGTAAGGTTGCGCTCACTGGCCGTGATAGCCACAATACTGCCAAACAGATAGGATTGGAAGCTCTTGCCTGCCCCGGCAAAACCCGAAAAAATACCTGCCAGACCTACTGCCAGCGCCATAATCACGGCTGTAGAGATCTCGGCGTAACGCGGGAACAGACGTCGTACCAGCTCGAGCGAGACCGCCGCGATCAATGTACCGAGCAGCGAGAAAATCACCGGGTTTTGGCCAAGGATTACGCCTAGAGCAACACCTGCCAGGGCTGAATGCGAAAGTGCGTCACCCATGTTGGACTGGCGACGCAGCACGACGACTTGCCCTATACATGCGGCTGCCGCACCCACAAAAACCGCAACCAGGAGCGCGGTCCGCATAAATCCGAAACTCAACATCTCAAACATGTACGCCTCCTTGGCCACCGCTGTGTACATCGCCGTGGACGTGACCCTCACCGCCCAGACCGGCCGCGCCCTGATGGGCAGCGCAGTCATGCTCGTGCAAGTGCGGAGTAACTGCGTAACCAAAAAGCTTGCTGAAAAAATTATGATCCAGCGCTTCGTGCACATCATGCTCAAAAAAGCCTTCGACACCCAGACAAAACATCCGATTGGCGTGCGCGGTCACTGCAGTCATGTCATGGGAAACCATCAGGATCGTCAGCCCCATACAGGCTTTCAGATGCTCCAGAAGATCATAGAACAGCCCTTCAGAACGTTCATCGATACCGGTGGTTGCCTCATCCAGAATCAGGAGATCGGGCTTCTCGACCAGTGCTTTGGCAAGAAAAACACGCTGCTGCTGACCGCCGGAAAGCTCTCCTATACGCCGTTTCGCAAGGTCGTCGACACCTGTCATCGCCAGTGCTTCCATGGCCAGCTGGCGGTGTTTGCGACCGACCGGGCGACCAAGGCCGATGCTGCGATAGAGATTGGCTTGCACCACCTCGAGAACAGTCGCCGGGAAGGCCGGATTCAGATCCGCGTTCTTCTGCGAGACATAGCCTA
>JAAYZH010000237.1 GCA_012514965.1 Clostridiaceae bacterium
AAAGAGCCGATGGGCAATTTCATCTTCGTAGAAGATTTCTGAAATGGGTCTGAAACCTGCCGCTGCGTAAAAACGATCCAAGTAAACCTGACCAGCTAGACAAAAGGAGACAGCAGGCCAAGTTTCGCTTGCATAGCGCACAGCCTCGGCAAGTAGCCGCTTCCCCAGCCCCAGCCCCCGATAGTCTCGAGACGCTATCAAACGCCCCAGGCGCACCCACGTACGCTCCGCCAATGGGGGCAGCAAACGGCAGGCAGCGGCAATTCTTCCACCCCGGTCCAAGAGAAGAATATGTACGGATTCCTGGTCAAGGTCATCAAGGTCCTGGTAGACACAGTTTTGTTCCACAACAAAAACCGCGCTTCGGAGTTTCAAGAGCTCATATAAGAGCCCTGGTGAAAACTCGCTGAAGCGCAGAATATTGCACGTGAAATCTGAAAGCGTATTTGTCTCGGTCATGTCAGCGAATTCAAAGCCTCGATCGCTACAGAGCCGCCGCGCACCACCTCAATGCGATTCAAGAAGAAGCGATTCAGAAGCGCGATCAGTTCATCGTTGCGTTCAGAACTCTGGACAGACTGAATTTCGATACGTTTCTTATCGTAATCAATAACCTGAATATCAAAAACCTTCTCGATCCGAAACAGTTCGGTTTTGTCCTGCTCATCACAATTGTTGATACGAACAAAGAGAATCTCTTTCGTATGGCGTGCCACATCGGTGAAATCGATTACCTTAATCACTTCGACCATGCGATTGAGCTGCTTCAAAATCTGTTCGAAGGTCTGATCATCCGCCATGCATCCAATGGTCATTCGAGATATCGTACGATCTTCGGTCTCACCTACCGTCAAGGAATCCAGGTTGTAGAGCTTGCCGGAAAAAAGGCCGGCCACTCGGGCCAGGACACCAACTTCGTTTTCAACAAAAAGGGAAATCCATCGTTTGTTCATACGCCTTACTCCATGATCATTTCGTCTAATGCATAGCCGCCGGGAACCATCGGGAAGATATTGTCTTCGCGCGAGATAATGCATTCCAAGATAGTCGGACGGCGCCGCTCTGCTTTGGCCTCCAGCAAGGCTGGCTCAAGTTCGGCCAAAGAGCTGATCCGCTTGGCTTTGCAGTCGTAGCTTTCGGCCAGACGGACAAAGTCCGGAACATACATGGGCGGACAGGCGGGATTAGGGCCCGTGCAATCAGGCGGACAGTGACGGTCCATACGTAGACAGGTCAAGGCGTAGTGTCTGTCGTAGAACATTTCCTGCCACTGACGAACGTTGCCCAAATACTGGTTATTCAGAATGATGACCGTTACCGGTGTCTCCCAGAGTCTTGCCGATGCAAGTTCCTGGATGTTCATCTGCATACCGCCGTCACCGGTGATGCACACCACATTTGCGTCAGGATTGCCGATCTGAGCGCCTATTGCGGAAGGCAGGCCGAAACCCATCGTGCCAAGACCTCCGGAGGTCAGAAACTGCCTCTGATTGTTGAGTTCAACCCATTGCGATGCCCACATCTGATTTTGGCCAACATCCGTGGTCATGATAAATTCAGGATATAGACGGTTGACTGCTTTGATAATCTGTTCAGGTGTCAGCTCAGTCTCACGACGCATGCTGATCTTGTACTCTGTACGCCAGGAATCGAGTCTGGCGATCCAGTCCTCCACATGCATCTGCTTGGCAGTCTCCAGGAGTGCTTCCACGAAGCGTTTCGCGTCGGCGACAATGGGGATGTCGACCACAATATTGCGAGAAATGCTGGCAGGATCGATGTCGACATGGACGATTTTGGCGTTGCTTGCGAAGCGATCAGCCTTGCCTGTGATGCGATCGCTGAAGCGGCAGCCTATGGTGAAGAGCAGATCACATTCGCTGATGGCATGATTGGCCGCATAGCTGCCGTGCATGCCAATGTTGCCCATATACAATGGATGATCGGTCGGAACCGCGCCTTTGCCCATAACCGTTGTGACGACAGGTACTTGCAGTAAGTCCACAGCAGCCGTCATCTGCTCCTGGCAACGTGCGACATTGACGCCGCCACCTAGCAACAAGAGCGGCTTATAGGAGCCCTCAAGGGCTTGCAAAGCCTTCTTGAGCTGCCCCATG
>JAAYZH010000238.1 GCA_012514965.1 Clostridiaceae bacterium
AACTCGCAGCTTGTGCCTCTTGAATCAGCGCGATGCTGTCGTAGATTTGGCCAAAACCGCCCCTCGGATACTGCTCTTCGATCTGGCCGAGCAGGGCGAACACCCGCGCCTCGTGGGGGCTGTCGGCCGAAACCGCCTCGCCGCGAATGACTTTGGCCAGGCGCATGTTGAAGCCGGCCTTCGCGCTGGGCTCGACCTCCGAGCTGTCCAGATAATTGTCCGTATAGGGATAGAGCATACTGTAGGCATACACGGAAGGGGTCACACCGAGCGGAAGGCCCCAAAACAGTTGCAGACTGTTCATGATCCAGACGTTGCGCATTGCCTGGAAGACTGCCTCCGCCTCCGACCCGCTGTCTTCCCGGCGCACCTGCTCAAGAAAGTCCTCTGCCGAGTCCATGTAGCCCTGCTCGAGAAAGAAGCCCAGAAAGGGTTTGTCGAAGAAGAGTTTGCGCCCGTCCAAATCCAAGATGTACTCGCTGAGGATGCGCTTGAGCGCAGTCTGCTCTGCGTCGCTCAGCTCAGCGGGGTTACTCCCCTGAAACGGCTCGAGCTGCCCCAGCAGCTGTTCGGAGCGCTTGCGGATCGCCCGCTCATTCCGAAGCTTCTCAAAGAGGCTGACTTTGCGTAAGGCTCTGAAGTCCGGCCGGCCACAGCTTCTGTACAAACTGGTCGTTTGGCGGATCAGCCATTCAGATGGAATAGTGCTCTCGTGTTCCCGGGCCATTGCTCACAACCCTTTCTTACTAGGACGATTCACAACTGCGGCAAGATCGCCCGCCATGGTGCGGACTGTGCACGTCAACTGCCTGGCGCCGCTGCCTCGCGGCTCTGATCGTCGTCCCAATTTTACGTCGTCGGATTCGATATCACTCAGATTATAGCAGTTGTGTAGTTAGAGGCCAAAAATATACCAGGCAAGCACTCGATCAGCGCAACTCGTTCCACGCTGATCGCGCTGCAGAATCGCGGGATTCGCTAGCAAGAGCAGCAAACCAGTCGAAATCTCTTCAAACAGCCCGGAAATTCGTCCGTTTTTCAGGTTTTGCAAATAGAAAGATATTCTTTCCCCGCAGGCGTTATAATTCACTCAGATCTATTTTTGACCTGCTCGCTGCGGGCTGCAAGGAGATTTTCGAATGGTAATCGACGCGAAAAACCTGGTCAAACGCTATGGTGCCCTGACGGCCCTGGATCATCTGGACATTGGTGTTCATGAGGGGGAAGTTTTTGGCCTCCTGGGCCCGAATGGTTCCGGCAAGACCACGGCCATCAATTGTATCCTCTCGCTCCTCGAATATGAGGAAGGCACGATCGAAGTGTTCGGCACGCCCATGACGCCCGAGAACTACGCGGCGAAGCACGACATCGGGATCGTTATGCAGAATGTCGCGGTATTCCAAGAGCTGACGGTCTACGAAAACATCGATTATTTCTGTGGACTGTACGTCACGGACAAGGCGCGCAGACGGCAGCTGGTGGATGAGGCAATCGCGTTCACAGGGCTTGAAGACTTTCGCAAGTTTCGCCCCAAGAAGTTATCCGGAGGCCTGCTGCGCAGATTGAATATCGCCTGCGGTATTGCCCACAAGCCCAAGCTCATCATCCTCGACGAACCTACTGTGGCGGTGGACCCGCAGAGCCGGAACCGAATTCTCGAAGGAATTACGGAGCTCAACCGCAACGGGGCAACAGTCGTCTACACTTCTCACTACATGGAGGAAGTCGAGCAGATTTGCACGCGTATTATGATCCTGGACAAAGGCAAGGCCATCGCCAACGGGACGAAGGATGAGCTCAAGAAGATGGTCTCCATCGGCGAAAAGGTCATCGTGGAGACAGCCGAACCCACGGAGTCTATCCTGCTCGAATTAGACGGGCTTGACGGGGTCGCCTCCGCCTCCTACGCGGATGGTACCCTGACGGTCACTTCCACCAAAGGCCGGAGCAGTCTGGAGAATGTCCTGGAGATTCTGAGGAGCAGCGGCGTCCCCTACTCGAGGATACGCACAGAACTGCCTACCCTGAACGACGTATTCCTGGAGCTCACCGGCAAGGAGCTTCGAGACTGAGGAGGGTTTATGTTCAAACACATATACATAACGAGGCTGAAATGTCTGCTCCGGGACAAGGAAATGATCTTCTGGTCCCTCCTGTTTCCGATCGTGCTTGCCCTTCTCTTTAACGTCGCCTTTTCCGGTCTGAACGAGCACGAGAGCTTCGATCCGGTCTCTGTCGCCGTTGTGAGAGATTCTGCCTATGAGGCAGACAGCGCCTTCCGGGAGGCTCTCAGAGGCGCCTCCGCCGGGGCTGACAAACTCTTCGATCTGGAGGAAGTTTCACTATCAGAGGCGAAGTCCCTGCTCCTCGCCAAGGAAATCAGCGGCTACATTCTCGCCGGGCCCAGTCCGACCCTGGTGGCTTCCGGTACCGGATTTGGCCCCTCCCTGGCCAAAATGTTCTTAGACAACTACAGCCAGACGGCCTCCGCCGTGACCAGTATTCTCGCGCGCGACCCTTCCGCCTGGCCGAGCCTGACGGCCAGCCTTGACACGAGACTGGAGTATACCGAGGAGGTCTCTCCCGGCGGCGGTGAGCCCAACAATGTCGTGAATTACTTCTACTCCCTGGTCGCGATGGCTTGCATGTATGGAGCCTTCTTCGGCAACAGGGAGATCATGGATATCCAGGCGAACCTGTCCGCGCTGGCAGCCAGAGTCTCCGTCTCCCCGGTCCACAAGCTCAAGTCATTCCTGTCCAGCATTCTTGCCTCCATCACCCTGAGCAGCATTGAGATTCTGCTGCTGCTCGCTTTCCTGGCCAAAGTCATCGGCATCGATTTTGGCAGCGATACAGGGCTGGTTATCTTGACAGCCCTGGCCGGATCCTTCACAGGCGTGAGTTTCGGCGCTTTCGTCAGCTCCCTGGTCAAAAAAGACGAGGGCGTCAAGATCGGCGTCATTATCTCCGTGTCGATGTTTGGTTCTTTCCTGGCCGGCATGATGTACGAGGACATGAAGTACATCGTGCAGCAGAATGCGCCCTTGCTCTCCTACCTGAATCCGGTGAACCT
>JAAYZH010000239.1 GCA_012514965.1 Clostridiaceae bacterium
CCTGACAAAAACCTTTCAAATCCGAGGGGCGGGTCGGATTACAGCGGTTTTTGTCATCCTGAGGGGGTCGCCCTGACAAAAACCTTTCAAATCCGAGGCGAGAGTCGGATTACAGCGGGTTTTGTCATTCTGAGGGGGTCGCCCTGACAAAAACCTTTCAAATCCGAGGCGAGGGTCGGATTACAGCGGTTTTTGTCATCCTGAGGGGGTCGCCCTGACAAAAACCTTCCAAATCCGAGGCGAGGGTCGGATTACAGCGGGTTTTGTCATCCTGAGGGGGTCGCCCTGACAAAAATCTTCCAAATCCGAGGCGCGGGTCGGATAACAGCGGTTTTTGTCACACTAAAACCGCCGCGAGCCAAAATCCCCCAGCAGATCCAAGAGACAAGAGCCCCCTGCTTCTAATCAGTCCAAGTACAGCAAGTGTGGCGGATTACATTTCTACGCCTGCAAATCGCCAAAAGCTTCGCCGCCTTTGGTCTTCAGATAGCCAAAAAGGCCGGCGGACCCGGCGGCAAGGAGCGCTGTGAATAGTGTGATGTAGAGCTCCACAGACATTGTATTCATCAGGACGAAACCGTAGAGAGCTGCGCCGCCCGCGACAATGCCCATGCTGCCGAACATAACGACGAGCGTACTCATGCTCTGCTTGATCGCTACTGTTTCGTTGATCCAGTCGAACTTCGGGAAGCGCAGGTTCACAGCTACGCCGAAGAGGGCCTGGAATACGGTCATTGCAGCAGGTGTTGCAAGAAGCAACAATTTGATGGCGGGGCTGAAGTCCGGGATCAAGGCCAAAACGAGTGCGGCAAAGACGACAGCAGGCAGGCAGACGACCATGTGGGCGTAGGCTTTGGCCAGGAGAACGTCACCGCCGCTGACCGGACTCGACTGCGGAATCCAGAGGTTCTTGCCTTCAAGTGAAATCGAAGGGGCGGAGATGAAATTGGTAGCAGCGAGAAAACACAGAATAACGACTGTGAATGGGGCGGTCATGCCGGCTATACCGGGAATGTCTGTACCGAACATCGACAGGAGGATGTCACGCTTGAGGTAGATCGCGACCGGCAGAATGAACGTGAAGATGACACCCAAGGCGGCGTTCATAATATACATTGGTTTGGAGAAAAAGAGTTTGAGCTCTTTGCGAACCAAGGCCGACATCGCTCCGCTCGCCTTGAGCGGCCGCTCTTTGTATGCGATTTTCGCGGTACCGGACTTCGTGGTCACAATACGCAGGAAGTTGGCGGCGAGGACGAAATAAACTGCAAGGAAGGGAACAAGCGCAAGCGCAATGAAGCCAAGCAAGTTCGGCAGGCTATGTTCTGCGACGGCTTTGCCCAGGAGGTAAGCAGGCAGGAAGCTGCGCTGGATGGCTTCACCAATGGCTGCTCCGTTACGCACAAGATATTCCATGTAGCGATTGAGCTGTGTGACCGCGAACATGTAGCCCAGCAGCAGGGCGATGCTGAGGATGCTGATGACGAGGGACTTGTTGCGAAGCCTCGAGGAGATTATGGCCAAAATCCAGCCCATGAGGCTTGCCAGCGCGAGCGTGAGCAAGGGAAGAAACAAGAAAGCCGCTATGAAGTAGAACAAGCCGGTCGGGGTCAGCGGCGTGTGCAGCCAATACACGACGGCTGCCGGCGCGATGATGAAGAACTCCAGAAAGTAGTCCATCACCAGGAGCATGATCAGGCGCGAAACCAGGATCAGGCGTGGCGGAATCGGCATAGCCAGGAGCATTTCGTTGTCTTTGGCCTCATAAAGCTGAGCTTGCGTCATAAACAAGCTGCTGATGAAGATCACGCCGAAGGCCAGCAAAGAGACGAGCGAAAAATACAGCCAGTCCAGACCTGCCATCTGTAAGGGATCCAGGATCGCCTGAAATAGGGCGCCAAAAGAGAACAACATGCTGGCCATGATATAGATAGCCAAGACTGCGACCAGCACCTTCATCAGGGGACTGCGCGGCTGCTTGCTGCGACGGCTGCGAAAGAATGAGCTAAAGAGTGAGGCGATCCGCGCCTTGACTAGTGCGCTAAGCATGCTCGTTCTCCAATTCCAGGAAGACTTCCTCAAGTGAGTCAGCACCCCGCACATCACCCATGCGGCCGGCTATGACCAGCTTGCCGTTGCGGATGATCGCGACTTTGTCACAGAGCTTCTCGGCTACTTCCAAGACGTGTGTCGAGAAGAAGATCGCGCCGCCGGCGTCGCAGATCTCACGCATGATCTGCTTGAGCGTAAAAGAGGCCTTGGGATCCAGCCCGGTGAAGGGCTCATCCATCATAATGAGTTTCGGAGAGTGGATCAGGGCTGAGATGACAGCCAGTTTCTGCTTCATACCGTGTGAATAGGCGGATATCAG
>JAAYZH010000025.1 GCA_012514965.1 Clostridiaceae bacterium
CGGTTATTTGCCACGATTCGGGGTTCAGGGGACAAATATGACGTTAATCGGAGCACCGACCCCAGATAACCGTCATTTTTGGCCAGAATCACGGTCGGGGGGCAAATTTGACGTTTGCGCCGGCCCGCCGCCCCGCACCCCCGAACTTGGCGTCGCCCGGCCCGCCGCCCCGCACCCCCGAACTTGGCGTCGCCCGGACCGCCGCCCCGCACCCCCGAACTGGGCGACGCCTACGCGCCACGATCGGGGCCCACAGCGTCGGCGCCCACAGCGTTAGCGGCGCTTGATTTTGGCCGCGGCAGGGATGTGCGCGAGAATGTAGGATTCGACCTGGTCGAAGTTGGCAGCTTGGGCATAGACCTGGTTGTGGATGAGGTCGCGCGTCACGATCTTGATTACCTGGTGGCGGCGGTCGATGTCGATCGCGCGGACGGACTTGAACTTCGAATACGTGGACTGCTTGAGAGCGGCATTGAAGCCGGGGGCAGCGGCGCTGACGGAGCCGGAAGCGCCGCCGGCCAGAGCACTGAGGAAGCTCAGGAGCTGGGCCTTCTCGAACTGACGCTGCAGCTGCATGTGTTTGACGCCTTGCTGATCCATCTCAAAAAGCACGCTGTACTTGCCGCCCATGATGAGGGCGTAGAGCAGATAGCCGGCCGTACTTAGCACGATCATGCCCGCAGCCAGGGCCGCGAAGACGGGGGATAGGCCCTTGAAGGCCTCCAGGAAGCTTCTTTCGAAGGTCTCGAGAAGCAACATCAGGAGGTACATGCCGAGAATGATGAAGAAGAAGATCCGCCAGATGACGGTGAGGATGACGGGGTTGCGGTAGAGACTGTAGTCGTAGGCCCAGCGCAGCTTGCCGTCCGGGCTGAGGGTAAGTGTAGTGGATTCTTCGCGGTTCATAGTATGTCCTCGACCTTCATAAAATTATCTAAATATTCGGCTGATTTTGTGTGGGCGTCAAGTGTTTTGGCCAAAACATTCTGCGCGACCAGCACAAGACGCTGGCTTGTGCGTCAAAGAAAATTCACATTTTAGTGATTGACAAGCAATATGATTGCGGGTAAATTAATTGTGCACAATGCAATGAATAACAAGAGAAGCGTTCGACCGAATTGCTTCCAGTGAGCAGATAAAGGAGATACATATGTCAGTTTACGATTACAACTACACTTCGATTGAGGGCAAGCCTGTTGCCATGTCAGACTACGAGGGCAAGGTTTTGCTCATCGTCAACACGGCCAGCAAGTGCGGTTTTGCCCCGCAGTTTCAGGGCTTGCAGGAGCTTTACGAGAAGTACCATGACCGGGGCTTCGAGGTCATCGGCTTCCCGTCGGACCAGTTCATGGACCAGGAGCTCGACAATGACACAGAGATCGCGAGCTTCTGCCAGGTACGCTACGGTGTGAAGTTCCCTCTGTCTTCGAAGGTGGACGTGCGCGACGAGAACGCGATTCCGCTCTACAAGTACCTCACCGCGCAGAAGGGCTTCCAGGGCCTGGGCAAAGGTCTCAAGGCCAAAGGCTTCGGCATCCTCATGAAGACGAAGTACCAGGGCGGCTTTGCCGATGAGCAGATCAAGTGGAATTTCACGAAGTTCCTGGTCGACCGCGAAGGCAATGTAGTGGAGCGTTTCGAGCCGATCGTGGAGCCGAAAGACATTGCGGCACCGATTGAAGCGCTGCTTTAGAGGATTTTACACCATGAACGACGATGCCTTGAAACTCGAGAATCAGCTGTGCTTCCCGCTCTACGTGGCGGCGAAGGACCTGGTGGGGCGCTACAAGCCGCTGCTGGACCGGCTGGATCTCACGTACACGCAGTACATTGCCATGCTGGTGCTTTGGCAAGAGAAGAGCCTGACCGTCAAGGACCTGGGCGATGCCCTGCACCTCGATTCCGGCACCCTGACCCCGCTGCTCAAGCGTCTGGAGGCCAAAGGCTACCTCGAACGCCGCCGCTCTCTGGCGGATGAACGCGTGGTGAACATCACGATAACACCCACAGGGGAGGACCTCAAGCAGGAGGCGCTGGAAATACCGGAGCGAATCGCCAGCTGCGTGCCTCTCGAGCACGAAGACCTGCAGACGCTCTACCGGCTCTTGTACAAGCTGATCGGAGTCATGAACTGCGCGGACTAGTTTCCGAGCCCTGCATCGGTGTCGACTTACCGAAACCAGATCGCTCGCCTCCCCCTGATTAGCACCATGAGAACCGCCCCCGGACCCATTCGGGTCCGGGGGCGGTTCTTTGTGGACACTGCGGTTGACAGACTACGGACAGTTTCTGCTGGTGTGTATCCCGACAAGTTTGTGGGCTCACCGATGCGCCAGCTCCCGGACATCCACCGTGGACCAGGAAGAGCACGCTGAACGAATCATTCTCAGGGGGCAGTACCTCCAACAAGCAACTTTTGGTCAGCGAAGTGATAGTCTGCGCCATCGTAGACAGACACCCGCAGCTCCAGCTCCCCGACCGGGAAATCGATCAGGGGCGTGATTTTGGCCGCCATAGCCGCAGCTTCGCGATCGATAGCCGCGCGATCCAGCGTCGCGACATCCCAGGTGATCGTGACGACATATCGATTGAGTCGGAGTCGCTCCCCGACGTCTCCCTCCAGACAGCCGCCGTCCCTGCAGTCCTCGTAGAACCCCAGATCATACTCGAGCTTGTCCGCGCTGCCCCGGTCCAGCCCCGCCGCAATGGCTGCGCCGCGAATCTGCTGTATGGCGCGCACCGCCGCGTAATCGTCCTGCCGCTTCAGCTCGTTCAGGCTGGTCCCGAATCGATAGTCCGGCTGGCTGACCGGCTCCAGGTCAAAGAAGTACTCGTTCCGCTTGTAGTCATAGAAGGACCGCACAACCCGGAAATCTTCCCCATATTTGCTCTCGAAGTGCGCCACCACCTCGTTCCGTTCTCGCCGCTCGGCCAAAGGACTCCCCCTCAGCTGTATATAGAAGTATAAGAAGAAACTCAGCACGGCCAGCAGGAGCAGGCCCGCGAAGCCCAGAATGACGCGTTTGGTCCTGGTTTGCATGTCCCCACCTCCTTTTGCTTCTATTGTACAGCGCATTAGGGGTATTTGGCGGATGGGCTGCGGAAGGGCGACGGAAGGGCGGCGGATGGGCGGCGATTGTGGGGCGGATGGGCGGCGGATCTGGGGCCCTGGTGTGGACAAAAATGACGTTTATCTGGCTTGGGTGCTCCGATAAACGTGATATTTGTCCACTTGGGAGCTGTTCCGGCCACAACCTTTTGGAATCGTGGCAAAATCCCGAGTTGTGCGGCCACTCCGCTTGGGAGTGCGGACAAAATCTTGGACACTTAAGGAAAGGAAGTACAAAAGATGTACCACTTAAGTGAAATTGAGCATGTACTGAGCATTTACGACACGACACACTCCTTTAAGGAAACAATCCGGCTTGCAGGATACCCCTCCCGCGAAACGTTGCGCTTGTGGCTTCGTCAACGTCAACAAGGCAGCCTGCCTCCTGCCTCACGCGGAAGCAAACGAGCGACGCGTCCCCGGCACAGCAATGTCACGCCGGAAGAGAGAATCCGCGCCTGTGTACGCAGTTTCGGTGATCGAAATGCAATCCGGGCGGTGGCCAAAGAACTAGGCGTTGATCGCTCGAGCCTGTATACTTGGATTCGAAAATATCAGGAAGGAAGCTTGCCGATGAAGAAGAAGAAATCCAAGCGAGCACCGCAGTC
>JAAYZH010000026.1 GCA_012514965.1 Clostridiaceae bacterium
CCAGATCCGGGGGTGCGGTGGACAAATTTTTCGATATTCCAAGCCCCGGGCACACACTTTCGCAATTTTTGTCCAAATCAGAGGGTGCGGTGGACAAAATTGCTGATATTCGAAGCGCCGACCACTTCATCTCGATACTCGCCCTGCCCCAGTCCACCAAAGACTAGAAGAAGGGGCTGTCTCTCATCAATCGATTGATTTTGAGACAGCCCCTTACTTGTCTGCGGAGACTTGCTCATGAAGGGGAGCTTTTAGCCTGCACCTCGCGAAGACGGGAGGCATGGTCGGTCGGCGTAGTCCCGGAGCAGGGCCAGCTTCGACTCGCGGGTCAGGTGCTTGATCGCCCACTCGCGCTGCTGGGCCGCCGTCCGGCCGCGGCATTCTTCCAGGTAGACCAGGACGCAAGGGCCGCGGCTGCGCGTATATTTCGCCCCCCGACCACTATTGTGGAGCGCCAGCCGCTTGTGCGGATCACGCGCGATCCCGGTGTACAGGCTGTCATCGCGACAGCGCAACATGTAGATCCAGTAGACCGGCTCCTCCACCGGACGCTCAGCCTCTGTCATTGGGAACCTCCTCGACCGCCAGCACCCGGCACGTGCCCGCGGCCACTGAGAAACGCACATTGAAGCGCCCATAACGCATGCCGTAGATTCGTTCAGGATCGTCCTGGTAGGCAGGTCGCGGGTCGAGGGCCAAAAGCCTGCTGATCACCGCCCGCGTGTCCGCCGGCAGCAGCGCTTCCGCCGCCGCAATCCACTCCACGAGCAGCGCAGCTTCACCCGGATCGCTGTCCGCGAAACCTCCGGCGGCCTCCGGGATGCTGTCTGAATAGGGAATGTAGGGTTTCACATCAAAAATCGGGGTTCCGTCAAGCAAGTCGGCCCCCAGGATCAGCAAGGACGGGCCATCCGGTGTCTCGAGCTCGACCGCAGCCAGCCGAACCGCCGAGAGCCCGAGACTGTTCGGCCGAAACGGCGAGCGCGTCGCGAAGACGCCCATACGCCGGTTGCCATGGAGGCGCGGCGGGCGCACCGTCGGCGCGAAGCCGCGGCGCCGGCTCTCCGAAAAGCCCCAGATCAGCCAGAGATGGCTGAAATCCTCCAGACCGCGGAAGGCCGAGCGATCCCGGTATTCCGGCTCGAAAACAATACGCCCGGGGAGTTCTGCGGCCAGACCGGCCTGCCGGGGCAGGCCGAACTTCTCTTTCATAGCGCTGTGGTAGAAGGCGATCGGCTTGACGGCATAGGACGTGTCTCCGGTCCGGAGAGCGGCTGCGTCATGGACCGTACCGTCGGCCAAGGCCGGGGCCGGGGCCGGGGCTGCGGTCTTCCCCTGCTCGAGACTGCCGGCGTCAATCTGTGTGCCGTGTTTATCTTGTGTCATGCCTGCCCTCCGCTGTTCTTCATGCTGTCAGTGTACCGCAAATCTGCGGCAGCGAGAAACAGGCGTCTGGTTCGCCAGTCACAAGGCTGCCGGTCCGTTTGTGCACACCGTCAGGCACAGCGCCGCTCGCAGGGCACAGGTACAAGCGACCACGCTGCCGCAGCGCCTCTCTTGCATTCGCAATCGTTGTTTTATACAATTGTAAAAAACAACGATTGGCGGCACCCTCCCTGTGTTCATCTGTGACATCAGTTCATTTAATAAATATGGCAAGCAGCTTTTGGACAAAATGCTCCGCCCACTGGCAGTCGACTGGCGCGAACTGGTCGTGTTGCTGGTGATCGAGCGCGTACCGGGCATTGCCCAGTCCCGCCTGATTCCCTTCCTGCAGACCGACAAGGCCAATGTCACCAAGATCCTGCAAGGGATGGAATCGAAGGGCTTGATCCGCCGCGAAGTCGACCCGCAGGACCAGCGCAACAAGGTGTGTCACCACACCGAGGCGGGAGCCGGCCTGACGCCGCGCCTCCACGAAGTGATGAGCCGGTGGGAAGCCGCCTGCTTCGAAGGCCTCAGTCTGGACGATCTGCTCGCATTGGCAAGAATCAGTGCCATTATTCACACAAACCTGGACAAAGACATACAATAATACAAGATTGAGAGGCTGCAGCCGGCAGCGGCAAGGGCGGCCGACGCCGTGATGACAGGCTCGGCTTTGGCCGGGCGGGAACCCGCAAGGAGGAGCTACCATGCAAAATATCCTCGGACTAGCCTGGTCCATGGCCTATATTGTTCTGGTTCTGATCGTCGCCACGCTGGTGGCGAAGTTCAGCCGCGGCGCTTCTGAGAGCTCGCGCAAACTGGTCCACATTCTTGTCGGCAATTGGGTCTTCCTGATCCCGCTGTTTACCGACCTCTGGGCTGTGGTGCTGGTGCCGTTCACCTTCATCATCGTGAATAGCCTGAGTCTTAAGTACAGACTCATCGCCGCGATGGAGCGCAGTGACGACAGCCTGGGCACGGTGTACTACGCGATCAGCATGTTTGTGCTGTCGGGGGCGGCCTTCGTGCTGAAGTGGCCGGTTCTGGCCTATACAGGTCTCCTCACGATGGCCTACGGGGACGGGCTGGCCGCTATTATCGGCGGCAGGTGGGCCAAAGCCAGGCCTTTCGCCTTCGCCCCGCAGCGCAGTCTGGCCGGCAGCCTTACGGTAGCGGTGGTGGCCTTCGTGGTGACTGCGCTCAGCCTCTTTATTCTGGAGGACGGGGCGCCCTCCGCCGTGCTGACCGTCCTCCTGATCGCCCTCCTGAACGCTGTACTCTCGGCCTTTATCGAGCTCACAGGCAAGCGCGGCAGCGACAACCTCAGCTTGCCGGTCGGCTCTGGTCTTTTCGCTGTGCTGGCCTGGCGCTTTGGCAGCCCCGGCCTGTTGCTCTACCTGCTCCTGGCCGTGCTCATCCTCGCAATAGCCTTCAAGGCACACGCGATCACGCCTGACGGCATCGTGGCCGCCCTCCTGACCGCCCTCACCCTCTATACGCTGGGCGATGTCTGGATCGCCACAGCCCTGCTGCTTTTCTTCATTCTGGGGAGCGGCGTGAGCAAGCTGAAGAATGACAGCAAACGCCTGGCGGAGACGATTCAAGAAGGCGATGGTCCGCGCAACTGGAAGCAGGTGCTCTGCAACTCGCTGCCCGCCGTCGCGCTGGTCTGGATGCACTATTTTCTGCCCGGGCAGCGCTTTCTGCTCCTCCTGGCCCTCGGC
>JAAYZH010000240.1 GCA_012514965.1 Clostridiaceae bacterium
GTCCGAATACTACAACGACAAGCCAGACGCGGCTTCCGCGAACAACTTGGTCATCCCGGCTGGAGCAGTGATCGCCGACTTAAACGCCTCTCTCGAGTACATCCTCCCCAAGCCCGTCTACAGATTCTGGTCGCCGCGCTACAGGGGCCATTTCTTCACTATTTCGGAGGCGGAAAAGAACCACATCGCCACGAATCTGACTACAGATTGGACTTACGAGGGTATCGCCTATTATGCCTTTACGGAGCAGCTCGAAGGGACTGTAACCCTATACCGGTTTTGGTCGAGCCGTTATCGGGGACACTTCTTCACAATATCAGTAGAAGAGGCGGAGAACATCATCGCAAAATTCTCCCGGGACTGGAGGTACGAAGGGATAGCCTCCTATGTCTACCCCAATCAGAGCGCTATCAACAGTCCGGTCTACCGCTTCTGGTCCAGCAGGTACAAACATCATTTCTTTACTATCTCAGCGGCTGAGAAAGACAATATCATTAATAAGCTCTCACACGACTGGGCATACGAGGGCATGCCATTTTATGTACTGGGCTACCCGGTGACGCCATCTTCGTATTCAGTGCCTGCATCTTCGATGCCCGCTCCAAAGGTAACGGATGAACACGCCATTCAAGCAGCTGCGGCATCAGGCGATACCTCATTTGCCGACGACGCGTGGGACGTCGCGTTCCCGTTGTCGTACGATGATGGCAACAATGCGACAGCATACGTGTACAAGCTGGTTGACGGAGAGTGGCAGTGTCTGCACTCTGCCACTAAACCGGCTCCTCTGCTTGAAGTGGCGGGAATCGAGCCGGGATGCGGTTACAGGCTGGAGGTTTGGGTGGAGTATCCCGACAGCGGCGGGGGTGTGCTAGATCATTCCAGCCGATTTGAAAGGAGTCTTGACGCTCCGGAGTCGCTTGATGGCGACAAGGCCGTCGCATTGGATCCATCGGGCCGTGCGGGGGCACCTGTCGAGCGCGTACGCATGCCTGAGGGCGATGGGGCGCTGACCGTGAAACTCTATTCCGCATCGAAGGGTGTCGTGCAGACGCTGGAAAACGTCTCCGGCGGTGAAACCGTCAATCTCCCGATAGGGGAGTGGAACAGTTGGCACTGGGTCGGCGCCTGGCGTGACGCGGACGGTAAGCTCGTGTTCTCGATGTGGTTGAGACACAAGTTGGAAGAGTGAAATGCATGGGTGAACGGGTGCGTGAGGATGGAGCATTTACTTTATCCAGCGTCCCGCGAACTCTTCAAAAAAGTCAAAGGCCCCTCAGGAATGTTCTGATGGGGTTGACTTTGTTCTCTTGGAACAATAGAATTACGGGCAGTAAACAAAGTTGAAGCGCGATGCTTGTACACATGTGATGACACGCCTGAAAAAACTATAAAACATACTAATGAAAATAAACGTCCCTGTAATTTCAACCGTTGACATTCTCATCATTGGCGGGACTTTAAAAGCGGTATCACTCGCGCTTGAGCTGCGCAAGTCCGGACTCTCTGTCTTCGCTGCAACTCCTTATTCCTATTTCGGCGAGGATGTCTGCGCGAAGCTGGATCTGCAAAGCCCAAAATCTTGTGACTACAAAACTCTGCTCGGCACTGATCAAGTGCTCCGCCCCGTCGAGATAAAGGGCAAGCTGGATCGCGCGATGATCGACGCCGACATAGATTTTCTCTTCCAGCTACGTCCAGTCCGGCCGTTGATCTCTTCAGGCGGCGGTATCTGCGGCGCTTTATTCGCAGACAGGAGTGGATTCCACGCGGTAGCGGCCAAGGTGGTCATTGACGCCACCGAGCGTCTTACTTTCGCCCGCTCCGCCGGAGTCCCGATGAAACCGTTCGAGCCAGGAATTCGCAAGATGGGGCTTTACGCAATCGGCGGAGCGGCTATGGACAGCGCGATTATAAAGAGTGCGCAGTTGCCAGATAAGATCAACGGAGGCGAGCGTGAATTTGATGTGTTCCGCCTGGAAATGGACTGGAACTTCAACAGCTCTTCCATGTTTGATTTTGCAGAGGCCAACGCCGCTTTCAGAAAGGCTGTGTGGTCACCTGA
>JAAYZH010000241.1 GCA_012514965.1 Clostridiaceae bacterium
ACGAGAGTATAGGGAATCTGGAAGCCTTCACAGCTTTGCTGGGCGAAAAACGTCAGCTCCTATACTACGGGAAGGTTACAGACCCTCTGACACCCACTGCCGCGCCCACAGCAGCCGTTACACCTCTTCCGGGCACGACCATGCCCGTCAATCCGGCACCGGTTCGGCGCGTCCCGAGGCAGAGTGAGTTGACTGCCGAAGCGCAAGCCATCTCAAAGGAGATCCTGGAAGCCTATGGCATAGAGCTGAACACCAGCGATGTTACAAGTCTCTTGTCCTACAGTGACACGATTTACGAAGCCTTTCAACAGCATACGCTGGCGATTGCTGAGCTGATCATGGCCGGGAATCACGATTCGCTGACTCTTTTGATTGACATAACCAGTCGCGTAAACGAACTGGTGGCCAATAACACTTTTTACCAGAACGAGTACAGCTTGATAGCGACTTTTTTGAGACAGTTCCTCCAGGCAAATATGGTCTATGACGCAGCCGCTACAAGAGCGGCTCGCGAAGCCGTTTCAGCTCAGGTCAAGGCGAATCCGGTCCTGATTCCCACAGGTACAAGGCTTGTCGCGGCCGGGGAACGCCTGACGGAGACGCAGTATCAGAATTTAATTGATCTGGATCTGGTCAACACCGGCGAAATCAACAGCGGCATGCTGATCTCGCTTATGGCGCTCTATGTTCTGATTATGGCGATGCTGTGGATCTATTTCCGCTACTATGCCAAGCAGCAGTTGCGTTCGGGCAAAGACTGGCTGATCGCCATGACGACAGTCGTCTTTGTAATTTTCATCTCGGCTTATTTGGCGAAGTTATCGCCCCTCCTAATTCCGGTCTATTTTGTGGCCATCGTATTAAGCACCTACTTTGGCTTGCGCACTTCGCTGGTTATCACTTCCATGCTGATTTTGCTGCTCTACCCGATTACTTCGCTGAATTCGCAGTTTTTCTTTGTCGGTATTATGGGTTCGTGGGCGGCAGCGCTGATCACCGCCAGTCAACGCAAGAATCGCAATTATGTTGCGATAATTATTGGTACGACGCTCGTCGTCTTTGCGTCTTCTGTGCTCTATTCCACTATGACGCAGACCGATACGGCCTCCATGCTTGAGAACGCGGGTTTCGCCACCTTGTCAGGTGCCTTATCAGCGGTTTTGGCCATTGGCCTTTCTCCGATCTTCGACCTCTTGATCAGCTCGATCTCACCGGTCAAGCTAATTCACCTTTCTGAGCCCAGCCAGCCGTTGCTGCGAAGACTTTTCCTTGAGGCACCGGGCACCTATCAGCACTCTATGATGGTTGCGAATCTGGCCGAGTCCGCTGCTGAGCGGATCGAGGCAAATGCTCTGCTGGTGCGCGTCGGCGCTTATTACCACGATATTGGCAAAACCTGGAACCCACAAATGTTTACCGAAAATCAGCAGGGTTTCAATCCTCACTCACTCCTCAGCACGGAAGAGAGCGTACGCGTGATTTTCCGCCACGTAACAGCCGGTGAAGAACTTGCCCGCCGTTATCGACTCCCGCAGGAAATTATCAATTTTATCAGCACGCATCACGGCACAACTGTGTTATCGTATTTCTACTCACAAGCCTGTGAACAGGCGAAGGCCAAAGGCCTGCCTCAACCGTCACCTTCAGACTTCACCTACCCGGGCCAGATCCCGATGTCACGCGAGACCGGACTATTTATGCTCGCTGACACTACGGAAGCTGCTATGAAGTCTGCCGGTGTTACACACCTGGACGCAGCCGAAAAACTCATTCGCAAGCTGGTCAGAGCGAAAATGGATCAGGATCAGCTGGTGAATTCCGGCTTGTCTTTCCACGATGTTGAAGAAATCATTCAAGCCTTTCTGCAGGTTTATGCAGGACAGTTCCACGAAAGGATAAAATACCCTGATGCACATCCAGTTCCTGAATCAACAAAATAAGTTCCTTGTTAGCGAGGCAGAAGCTGCCATCACCGCTTGCCTTGAACAGGCCTTCTCACGTTCGGCACTGGCCCGCGCGTCCGAATCATCCTTTACCCCTCAGGTCAATGTCAGTTTTGTCAGCGAAGCCGTTATGCGCGCGACTAACCGCGATACCCGCGACATTCCTAAAGTGACCGACGTATTATCTTTTCCCATGCTCGAAATGCTAAACGGCGAGCCGGTGAATCCTTTGCAAGAAGCGGACTTCCATCCGGACTTCGATGCCTATGGCGAAAACGAGAAGGAGAGTGGAGAGGACGAGGAGGTTTCTCAAGATTCCGAAGACACCCTGCCCTTGATTCTCGAACTCGGCGATATTATGATCTGCCCTGCCAGAGCCGCTGAACAGGCTGAGAACTACGGACACAGTTTATTGCGGGAGCTGAGCTTCCTCGCCCTGCACGGCTGCCTGCATCTTTTGGGCTATGACCACGAGCAGGGAGACACAGAAGAAGCTGTCATGTTCGCGCTGCAAGAAGAGATCCTCACAGAGTGCGGCATTACGCGTGACCTCAACGATGTCGTCGGAGCAACTTTGCTCGAAGACGATGAGAACATGATTTCCATGGCGACGGCCGAGCAGAATCTACCTGAGAATTTCCGTTCCGGTTTTGTCGCTATTGTGGGGCGGCCAAACTCCGGCAAATCCACCTTGCTCAACCGTCTCAGCGGCGATGAACTGGCCATCACTTCACCGAAGGCTCAGACCACCCGCCACAATATCCGCACTGTACTCGATGACGGACACAGCCAGATTATTTTCGTCGATACACCGGGTATCCATCGTTCACACACGAAGCTGGACCGCTATATGACCGATTCCGCGTGGTTTGCTTTGCAAGACGCCGATCTTGGCTTGCTGCTTGTCGACCCAGCTAAGGGCTTCATCAGCGCGGTAGAGCGTGTCTGCTGCCAAAAAGCCGAAGAACTAGGGGTTCCGCTGATTCTGCTCTTGACTAAAACGGACTCGATGACAAAAGAAGAGCTGCTTCCGGTGATCCAGCGCTTCAGCAATTTCTATGCTTTTGCTGACATTATCCCTGTCTCTGCCCTGCGTGATGATAATATCGACCTTGTCATGGCGAGAATTCGTGAGATTCTCCCAGTGGGCCCGCGGTACTATAGTCCTGAGGCTTACACGGATCAGACCGAGCGGGCTTTGGCCGCCGAGTATATCCGTGAACAGCTCCTGCGTTTTACGCATCAGGAGATCCCGCACTATGCGGCTGTTGAAATCGAGGCATTTAAAGAGGTCTTCGCCGAGGACGGCGAGAGGACTCTGGTTCGGATTATGGCTTCGATCATCACCGAAAAGGGTTCGCACAAAGGCATCATTATCGGCAAGGATGGACAGAGCCTCAAGCGTATCGGCCAGGCCGCCCGCATCAAGCTCGAAACGCTTCTGGATTGTAAGGTTTATCTGGAAATTCACGTCAAGGTGCGCAAAGACTGGCAGAATCAGGAAGCCATCCTTAATAGCCTAGGCTATGTCAAAGGCAAGGCCGGCCCTTCTTCCGACGATATTCTTTAGTCTCGGGCCGCAGCGATGGGACACATCAAAGTCAGAGGCATTATCCTTCGCCTGGTTAATTTCAAGGATTACGACCGTTATTTAAGCATCCTGACACAAGATTTCGGGGTGCTTTCGGTCTTTGCCAAAGGCATTCGCCGCTCGACCAACCGCCTGGGCAGCCGCTGCCAGCTGTTTTCCTTTGCCGATTTCGAGTTGTTTGAGAGCAAAGGCCGTTACTCGATCGATGGCGTGGAGACCGTCAGCAGCTTCAGTAAGCTGCAGGGGGATCTGCTGCGCTTGTCTGCCGCTTCGCAACTGGCGGAGATTATCCTTGACAATGCCAACGAGCAGCAGGGCAGTGATCAGCTCTATGCGCTGTTCGTTCGCGCCTGCTACGAACTCGATTTAGGGCGCAAAGATCCTTTTCTGATTACTTGGGCAGCTGAAATGAAGTTGATGAATCTGCTGGGGTTTCAGCCGCAGCTGGCTGAATGCCGAAGTTGTGAGAGCCCGATTGAAGAAGATGGAGAAGTGTATTTTGACTACCACAACGCAGCTGTCTACTGCAGGCGGCATGGTCTGGTGAAGTTCGAAGAGTTTCGTTCGAATACAGCGAAAATCAGCCTCGCGCTCCTCCGAGCCCTGCGCTTCCTTGCCGACTGTCCGCTCGAGCGCAGCTTTTCTTTTGACGCAGCTCCGGAGCTGATTGAAGAACTCGGCATGTTTACATTGCGATTCGTCGAGGCTCGTCTGGACAAGCGCTATGATAAATTCAGTTTTTTCCGGGATTTTGGCCTTCCGCCAAAAGAGCCTTCAGCTCCTTGAGACTTTTCGCCTCCGTAATTTCCCACTCATCAGGCAAGAGCTCGCGGTAAGCGGGCGTTCCATAGCGCTGATCCAGCAAGAGCAGGAAGCCCTGGTCTTCTTCAGAACGAATCAGGCGGCCCGCAGCCTGCAGAACCTTGTTCAATCCGGGATAGAGATAGGCGAAGAGAAAACCGCCCTGATAGACCTCGTCGTAGTATTCGCGCATGATGTTGCGCTCGGGACTTAGTTGCGGCAAGCCTACTCCGACAATGGTGACTCCCGATAATTTGTCACCGACCAGGTCAATGCCTTCGCCGAAAATTCCGCCCAAAACCGCTACGCCAATGACCGTTTCGCCCCTGTCCGGGTGGTCAAAGGCCTTGAGAAAGTGTTCTCTGCTGAGGAGATTCATGTGACGGCTCTGGATTTGCCAACGAATGTTTTGGCCGGACAGCATCTTCTCCAGCAACGGCATAATCTGTTCAAGATAGGCAAAGGACGGAAAGAAGACAAACTGCTGTCCTCGCTTCAATAAGATGGCCAAAGCGATCGCCTTCGCCAAGTCTGCGGCGGATTCACCGCGCTTCTTGTAAATCGTCGAGATAAAGTCCCCCACGATGACCTGCAGGTTTTCCGGCGGAAATGGCGATGGCAGCAGGAGTGTGTCCGGACGGTTGTCCCGGGCACGGCCGCAGAAATTCACGCTAAAGTACGATACGGGACTCAATGTCGCTGAGAAAAATACACAGGCATGCTTATTGATGTAAGTTTTGCTGAGCATCTCAGAGACATCCAGACAGATCAGGCGAATGGCGAGCCCCTTGGGTGAGACTCTGGCACAGGCGATGTAGGAGGGAGACCAAAACTCATCGACTATTCTTAGGAAGAACTTTGCGGTGCCGATCAGCTCTACGAGTTTGCGGCGGTGCCGCGCGTCCTGAAAATGCTCGATCTCCTCGCGCATGTGCTGCATCCAGGGCAACAGGAGGGCCGCCAGCTCGCGCAGGGGGACGTTGATGGCCCGGAACTTGTCCTGGGTCAATACGCGCATGTCCTGCCCTTCCGGAGCCTTCTCGAGCTCATCCCAGCCATCCTTGCCGCCCTCTATCGCAGTCTGCAAAGCCAGGAAATACTCGCAGAGCGGAGCCGTCAGTCTGGCCGAGCGTGAATGCTCGGAAGGGAAGAGCGACTGCAGCAAGAAGAAGTCAGCACCGTCCAAGGTAGCCGAGTACATTTCACGCGAACGGTCGACCAAGTTATGCGCCTCGTCCACCAGGAGTATGTGTTGAGAGGTTCCGACACCAAAAAAACGTTCCAGCTGGATTCTGGGATCAAAGGCATGGTTGTAGTCGCCGATGATGACATCACAGGCCAAAGCCAGATCCAGACTGAGTTCGAAGGGACAGACCTGGCGGCTCTCTCCTGCAGCCATGATCAGGGACGCGTTGAGCTCCTGCACAGGCCAAAGATCCCGCAAAGCATCCGGGAGATGATCATAGTAATGGACTGCATAAGGACAGAGCGCGGTATCGCAGTAGAGCTCGGGAGCAAGACACATGCTTTCTTTCGCCTGCAGTGTAATGGAACGCAGAAGCAGTCCGGATTCTCTGCGCATATCCTGCAGAGCTTGTTCCGCGGCGCGCCTGGTGGATGTTTTGGCCGTTAAGTAGAAGACATGCTCAAACGCAGGTTTCAGAAGCTGCTTAATGGCAGGGAAAAGCACAGACATCGTTTTGCCCGTACCAGTCGGCGCTTGCGCAAGCAAGGGAGTCAGGCGGCTGATGCTCTCATAGACTTGATGAATTAGCTCAGCCTGCCCGTCGCGCAGCTTCGAGTAGGGGAAACGCAGCTCGCGAATCGATTCATTGCGCTTCTCCAGCCAATCGGCCAAATTCCGGGCCTGGGTCAGATAGACCAGACAGGTTTCCCTAAACCAGTCCTCTAAGTCGCTCCAGCTGTCTTCTCGCAGCTTAAAGGCCGCATCCAGCGTTTCGGCGGAAACATAGGCCAAGGCGTACGGCACGACAGAAGGCGGGTCCGCGCCCTGCTTACTTTGCTCAGACCAATACATGTAAGAATAAAGCTTGGCCTGGAGCCAGTGCATTTCTTCGCCGTTTTCGGGCACCTGATCGAGCGGGCCAGCAACGGTTTTCACCTCAATAATAAAGGGATTGTCCGGTTCGTTATCAAAGTGACGAAAACTCACTGCCCGTTTATCCGCGGAAGGCTTCAGCAGAACGTCGGCCCGTCCATTGACCTCCATGCCGGTAATCGCGTTGCCCGCCAGCTGAGCAGCTCTGGCAGCAGCTCCATCCTCTTCCTGCCAAATATGTTTCAGTGAATACTCATGCTCTACCTCGAAGTGCAGGAATTCCTCCCGCAAACCGGCCGCGAAGGCCTGGTGCGTGCGAGTACCGGTAAGCCCGCTAAGCTGATGGTAACTCAAGATACTCAAGCCGCCCGAACGATAGACCGTCTCGACAAGCTGGCGGGCACCTATGCGAATGATGCTTTTGTCATCGGGATTTTTTGCCAAAGTAATTCCTCTATATTCGTACTAGACGCTGGTGAAAGGACCAAATTCAAATCAGGCTTGTCTTTCTACTTTACCACATGGCTGTGTAGGACTGGTAAAAATCAGGCTTTCGCTAGCACTTGCAAGAGATCATTAAGTTTTTGTGAAGCAAGTAGTGTCCGGATTATTCCGCTATAATGATATTTAAAGACGTAAATGGGAGCCTCAAGCTTCTACTATTTCAGGAGGAAACGAATTATGCAGTTTTGTACAAATTGCGGTAGCAAGATCGCTGATGGAACGGCAGTCTGCAGTTCCTGCGGCCAGCCGGTTGTGAATTACAGCCGAGCCGCTGAATCCGGCAGTAAGCCCGAAAATGCAGGCAACTGGGGCGGATCTGCTCAAGCTCAGTCAGCAGCGGGTGCTGCTTCACCGAGTGCAAACGGCGCGAATGGCGCGAATGGCACGAATCAACAGGGGCCGGAATCAAACACGCAATCTGCTAATGGCGGCTACCAGCAAGCCTCGAACGGTTACACGCTCCACACCAATAACAGCTACCAGCAGCCGGGCGGCCACCCTTATGCGAATTATTCCTATCAGAACTCGCCAAATGGCGGCGCGGGCATGCCTCCTCCGAACGCCGGCGGCATTGTTCCACGCAGTCTCGCGGTGGCGATCATCCTCACCATTGTCACTTGCGGGATTTACCAGTTGTACTGGCTCTATAAGCTGGATGAAGAAAGTGCCCAGCTAGCCGGTGAAGAACCCAGGGGCGCTATGATTATCCTACTCGGCTTAGTTACCTGCGGAATCTATTTCCTGATCTGGTACTACCAGATGGGCAGCGACCGCATGCGCCGCCTGACCGGCAAGGACAACGGTCTCTTATATATTTTGCTCGGCTTGTTTAGTCTCGGCATTGTCACGGCTGCCTTGGTCCAGAGTGATCTCAATAACATGCTTGGCGGCAGCCCGCTCTAAGCCTGTACATGAGCTGTGTTTTTGCTCCTCCGTTTCAGACGGGGGAGCTTTTTCTTCGTAAATCCTTGATTTTTTTGCAGCCATAAAGGGATTTGGCAGTTCTTGTGAGTTGTGGCATATTGCTGGCCAAAAGCGTCGCTCAAATGGCAACTTCGTCATTGTACGTATCCGCCCCAGGCTTGGGATAACCCATATCCCCCTGAATCTGCATTTGGCACTCATAAAAAGAGACCGCCGGCAGGCGGTCTCAAGTTCCAATATCAGCTGTAGGAGAGAGGCCACTGAAAAAGTCCAGTTAAACATGACAACTTTGAGGGTGGAAGTGGCAACTTTCGCTGGTATTCGTGCGGCGAGGACGTACAGCGGCAAATGTTGCCACTCAAACGACTTTTTCAGTGGCTTCGTAGGAGAAACGATTTTCGTTATCTATAGCGATAGATGGCGGCGACACCGCTGGTGTCCGGCATTGCTTCCTTGGGTAAAACCTGTACGGAGCCGCCGCTGAGCAGGACTAACTCAGCTATGTCATCCAGTACATCATCTACTTCCGGATGGCCCAAATCGTCGGACAGAATTTCACCGCTTTCAGAATCGAGCTTGCCGGGGATGACCTTGCCATCCTCCAGCAGGAGCGTCTCGATTTTGGCCGCCACGGCGGCTTTGGCCACACGCTTAAGTTCCGATGAGCCCAATTGATCTGCTTGCGCTTGATGAAAGGCATCCAAAAGTTTCTGTACACTACTAGAAGTGCGCTCTTCGTTGATTTCGCGTACCTTGCTTTGTAATATGTTCAAGCTCAGAGACTCGAGAGACTTGCTTATACCAGCCTCTAGCAGGTAGGGGTTCGTGCTCAGATTTCGGAAATCGGCCTGGTGCTCGGCTAGAGTAAAGAGAATAAGAGGTTCTTTGGAAGGTTTAGAAAAATTCTCATAGACATAGCGATCGACATAACGGAAATATTTATCTGTGTCTTTACTGATTTCATCACTTGTACACCCATGTCCGTGAAACATTGCGGTACCGCTGGCGCCACCATAGGAGCCGTGATTGAGGAAGGACTCCGTGACTTGATCACCCAGAACCTGCTCAAGGGTGCGAGGGACATCAGGGTCCAATTCAAGCTCTGCGATTCCGTATTGATTACCTTGGTAGAGGGCAAAATTCTCGCGGCTTAAGCCCAAGAGCATGTAATTTTCGATGGACTGAAAAGCTTTGACCAGAGGTTTGATGTGAAAGCTGTCAGCGACTACCGCCAACTCTCGCACAGGAATATGCAAGTGGAAAACAACGCATTTATTCGCGCTGGCCAAAATCGCCAAGCCTTCTGTCGTGTGATTCCAAAATTCTCTGTCTTCATAGATTTCATAGAACGGCTGCAAGACTTTTTCAGTGAAGGAGGCATCCTCAAGCTGTTTTAATGAATTCTCGATGGTTCGCAGCAACTTCTTGAAAATGATCGAATCTTGCTTGTTGTCAGGAAAGACGCGGAAGGTAGGCTGATATAGAGAAATCAGCGTACCATTTTCTTGAGCGATCAGTTCGGTGGGGAAACGGTGTTGTATTTCGTATGCCATATAAAAGCCTCTTTTCTCGATCGAGCCCAGGCTATTAAATTGTCAGGGCTATGCCAGCAACTATCTAGAATAAAACTACAGCGCGAACAGGAAGCTTACTTAATTACTAGTCTGTACAACTATTTTAGCACCTTGGGCCGGTGGCTTCCAGCTCACCAGAGTTCTGAACGGTCTGATTATGCGTAGTCGGCACTAGTAAAGACAAGAGAAAGTAAACAAAAAATACCACCTCTTGCCAAGATTGCTCTCGACTGGAGATGGTATAATTCGTGGTGCGGACAACAGGACTTGAACCTGCATGAGAAATTCTCACTAATACCTGAAACTAGCGCGTCTGCCAATTCCGCCATGTCCGCAAGGACGAGAGTAATCTTAACTGAATAGTTGGAGAAATGCAAGGGACTTTAGCAAATTTCCTTTTTGTTTGATGAAGCCCCAGCCGGACGCTTTTTCACAGCGCAAGAAAGGTCGTGAAGAAAATGGGTGGCGAAACTCACTGCCGGGAATAGCGACAACCCGTAGGTTGGGTTCGAAGTTTTTTTAGTCGTCTCCTCGTGTTTATGCTAAACTGAAGACATGGAGTTGGAAACGATACCATGTTCGGCCGGAAGAGTATAGTATGCGATAGATTTCTGTGATTTGCAGCTTGTAGTCTGCAGTATATGCATTATAGGAGTAGGGATATATGCAAGAGACATACAGTCGTAAGAGAGCAAGCGGTGTCTTATTACCCCTGTTCTCACTACCGGGTCCAGGGGGAATAGGCTGTTTTTCCGACTGCGTTTGCCAGTTCGCGCGGCAGCTTTCACGAGCAGGCCAAAAGTACTGGCAGATTTTGCCTTTGGGTGTGACCGGTTTTGGTGACTCTCCTTATCAATCTTTTTCATCGTTCGCCGGGAATCCGTACTTTATCGATTTACACAGACTTTTCCGGGACGAATTGTTGTCTGCAACTGAGCTCGAATCATATGATCAATTGTTTCACAATCTCACAAGAATTGATTACGCGCTGTTGTACAGCGAGCGCTTGGCCATCTTGCGTAGAGCTTCCTGCCGGTTTTTTGCGCAGGGCGGAGACGCGACACCTGCTTTCCGAGATTTTCTGACGGAACATCAAGCTTGGCTGCCCGATTTTGGCCTCTTTATGACGATCAAAGCAAGGCACGGCGGTTTACCTTGGCAGGAGTG